>JAWOIF010000183.1:0-7036 GCA_046484805.1 Bacteroidales bacterium | reverse complement strand
CCCAGCTTGTCATTTGAAGCCGGGAAGTTGGTATATAGTCCGTTCTGCGGATGAGGCATGTAAAAGCCTATCAGGATGCCTAAGGCAACTGAAAATCCGATTATCAGCGGAAGGTAAGCTCTGTTATATTTCATTTTTCTTTTCTCCGAGGTCAATATAGACAAGTTCTATGCCAGCCCGTTTAAGAAGCTCGATGCCGTCGAGATTTCGGTACTGGTTACTGTAGACGACACGCCGGATGCCCGACTGTATTATCAGCTTTGCGCACTCCATGCATGGGGAGTCAGTGATATACAGGGTGGCGCTATCGCTTGAGTTGTTTGATCTGGCTACCTTGGTGATGGCATTGGCTTCAGCATGTAGAACGTATGGCTTGGTCACATTATTCTCATCCTCGCAGACATTTTCAAATCCTGCCGGGGTTCCGTTATACCCGTCCGAGATGATCATCTTGTCCTTGACGATAAGCGCTCCCACTTTTCTCCTGTTGCAATAGGAATTCTCAGACCATACGGCAGCCATGCGCAGGTATCGCCTGTCGAACTGATCCTGCTTCTCACCATAGGGGTGAATGGCATCTTTCTTTGTCATCCTCTTTTAATTCGACCGCAAACTTAATCTTTTTACTCTAAGTTAGACGTATATCTCGCCTTTAAGATAGAGGGTAGCCCTTCCGGCAATCAGGGTACGTCCATCCAGGAGCGTGCACGTGAGCATCCCGCCCCTGGCTGAGAGCTGCCGGGCAGTGAGTGTCTTCTTCCCGAGCCGGGCTGCCCAGAAGGGGGTCAGGGTAGTATGGGCGGAGCCGGTTACGGGATCCTCATCTATACCGGCCTGCGGGGCAAAGAACCGCGAGACAAAATCAACATCTGATCCCGGGGCCGTGACTATCACGCCACGGCCGTCAGCCTGGGCAAGCTTCCTGAAGTCAGGCTTCATGGAAAGTATGTCAGATTCGCTCCCATAAAGCAGCAGGTAGTCACTTCTGCCCATGTGACTTTCCAGGGGGGCTATCCCGATGCTATCCCTTATAAGTTCCGGAACAGTGCATTCATGAAGCTTATCAGTCGGGAAATCGAGCTCGAGCAGTTCTCCTTTTTTTCTGACAATAAGGTTCCCCATCACCCGTGACCGGAAAACAACCTCATCGGTCTGCGGCTCAAGAATATTAAGCACAACGTATGCCGAAGCGAGGGTGGCATGCCCGCAGAGATCAACCTCAGTGGCCGGAGTGAACCACCTGATCAGCCACTCGTTACTTCCGCGGGTTATGAAAGAAGTCTCCGCCAGGTTGTTCTCCATGGCGATATTTTGCATAATCTCTTCGGTGACCGGTTCGGTTAGAATGCACACTGCGGCCGGGTTACCGGTGAACGGTCCGCTGGCAAATGCGTCAACCTGGTAGATTGGTATGGGTTTCATTTTGGAAATAATTCGCTGTATGGTACAAAGTTATGAATGTTACCGGTAAGGGAGATAAAGAAAGCCTGCAAGTTTTATATCTTAGTGTAATGATTGAGATTCCTGACACGGGGAAGGGCACCTCGGTCATAAGGCTGACGCCTGCCAGGTGCAATATTTATGTCGTGACCCGCAACAGCAGGTCAGTCATGGTTGATACCGGCATTTCGTTTGACCGTGGCAGGATTGAGCATGCCCTGGCCAGAAAAGGAATTGTACCTGAGGCAGTTATTCTGACGCATACCCACTTTGATCATGCAGGCAATGCCGCATGGCTCGCCCATGAATACGGCGCCGAGATTGTCGTGCAGGAGGCTGAGAGCCGGTTCCTGGCTGCGGGTGACACTCCCATTCCTGAAGGGACACATGCCGTCACAAGGGGACTTGTCAGCCTTGGCAAGAAGGTTGCCCCGATGTTCAGATATGAGCCCTGCCGTGCTGACCATATTTTCAGTGAAACATTTGACCTGAACCGCTTCGGCATCAACGGGTATATAATTCATACCCCGGGTCATTCTCCGGGAGGGGCCACGGTGGTTATTGACGGTGTTGTTGCCATTGCCGGCGATTCGGTCATTGGAACCATGCCCGGCAGTCCCTTCCCTCCCTTTGCTGATGATGTTGACCTCCTTCTCAGGAGCTGGCGGAAGATCATTGACACAGGTTGTGAGACTTTCCTTCCGGGTCACGGGAAACCGGTGGGGAGGGAGGAACTCATCAGGGAGTACGAAAAGAGGATTGGAAAGGATTTTTAAACTTCCAGCTTCAATTATTCATGCCTGTCCTGTACACCAGACCACACTGACGGTAAACTATCCGGGGTTGAGAATGTTTATTCTACGGATGGTGCACCCGATGAAACGGGTTCAGGGACTAAAACCGGCATTTCCGCGAATTGTTCCAAATGCCCCAAGTATATAATATTCAAATGATAACAGTCATCATACCGGCCCTTAATGAGGCCGAGACCATAAGCCGGGTCATCGGGTTGGTCAGGAAATCGCCGCTGGTCTCGGAGGTATTGGTCATGGATGACAAATCTACGGACAACACTGTGACGATTGCCCGGGAGGCAGGGGCGACAGTCTATACCAGCACAATGCTTGGTAAGGGAGCCTCGATGAGGGAGGGGATTCTGTTTGCTAAAAATGAGATGCTGCTGTTTCTTGATGCTGATATCACCACTTACCCTGATGATATCGTGGAGCTTATGACACGCCCGCTCGCTGATGACACGGCTGACTTTGTCAAGTCGGTATTCACGCGGCAGGCGGGACGGGTGACGGAGCTGGTTGCCAAGCCTCTGCTTAAGCTCCTGTTCCCGGAACTGGGCCGCTTTTCACAGCCTCTCAGCGGTATGGTGGCCGGCAGGAAATCCCTGATGCAGAAGCTGGATCTCGAAAATGACTACGGTGTTGACATCGGGATGCTCATAGACATGCATCTGATGGGGGCCCGCACAGCCGAGGTAAATATAGGCTACATCGAAAACAGGATGCAGTCGTGGGAGCAACTTTCAAAAATGTCACTCGAGGTCTCCCGGGCTATTATCGGACGTGGTGAACCTCTTCAGGTAAAGGAGGGGGAGACGCTGAAGAAGGTCAATGCACTGAGGACTCAGATGGAGTATGCACTCAGGGAGAACAGGAAGGGATTATTGAAGATGGTGATTTTCGACATGGACAACACCCTGCTGAAAGGAAGTTTCATAACAACAGCCTCTCGCCAGCTGGGCTTTGAGGAGGAGCTGATAAACATTGTCACTCATAATGACTCTGCCTTCATGCGAACCAAGCTCATCGCCACACTCATGAAAGGCCATACGGTCAAGGAGGTGATTGATGTGGTTGATACTATCCCCCTGGTGGAGGATGCCCTTGAGGTTGTAACGGAGCTGAAAAAGAGAGGGTATATTTGCGGGATCATCAGTGACAGTTATGATGTGGTGACCAACCATATCAAGAACAAGCTGGGGATGGACTTCTCCGTGGCTAATGAGCTGGAGTTCTCGAGGAGCGTGGCCACGGGTGAGGTGAAGATTCCGTCATACTTCCTTAGAACAAAACAGAGCCAGTGCAGTCATGAGTACTGCAAGTCGAACGTAATCAGGCAGCTTTCAGCCAGTTATGAGATTGATATCAGCAACATCACCGCAATCGGAGACAGCGACAATGACATCTGCATGGTACGTGAATGCGGGACAGGCATCTCCTTCTACTCGCAGAACAAATACCTTAACCTGGTAGCCGATCATCTGATAACCGTCAGATCTTTCTCTCCCCTGCTCGAAATACTTGAGCAGAAAGAATCCTGATATGATTCTCAAGTAATGTCAGGTTGGTTATATCCACCCTGGCGTTATTCTTTCTGCCATGGATAATCAGCCAACCTATCAGAGCTTCAACTTAATATTGATTTTCGCAAGCAGAGCCGTAAGCCCGACCATGAGGAGTGCCCAGACAATTGATCCCAGGACAACAACCAGTGGCTCTGAAGACTGCTTGTATATCAGAACCGGTACGGCCGACATCCAGATTGCGTGGTAGAGGATATCAGGTGCGAGGTAGGTTGTAAGCGAATGCTTTCCTGCCGGCCTGACAAATCCTGCCCACCTTCTCCATTCCTTCACATCTGCAAGCCAGTAGATCAACGCAAAGACCAGAAAGCTGATTCCGCTGCAGATCATGCCCCAGCTGGGAGTAGCCATTATCTTTGATATGATGAACCAGTTCCTCAGGATAAATCCGGTAGCGAGGGATAACACTCCCAGGGTGGCAAATAATATTAAGATGCGTTCATGACCGGATTCTTTCAGTTTGCGTATCAGAACGCCTGCAAGCATTCCCGTCAGCACTATCAGGGGAACATTCCCCTGGATAATTATACCCATTACCGGCCTTACCGGATCGAGGAACCCGAGAACTCCTGAAGCATCAAGGATATTAACTGTCAGAAAGAAGATGACGGCAATTGCCGTCCCCGCTATTGAATCACGGGTTCCGAGGTAGATCAGTGATGCTGCGAGGTAGCCCCACCCGATCAGTCCCAGTATTCCCCACCATCCGGTTATAAGCCAGCCGGGGTCATCAGAGGGGCCTGACCTGAAGATTATTACCAGGAAGATCAGGGCGGCAACGCCCACAGCCCGAAGGACTGTGAACAGCAGTTTCCCCCTTCCCTCAGGGTAGTCGTTCCAGACAAAGAATACCGAGATATACATCAGCAGTGCCCACAAATCCTTCCCCATTCCAGTGGTTTCCGGGTTGACTCTTCCGGTGTTAAGCATCAGTATGCCGATAATGAGCAGGCTAATCGTCCGGACTATTATATGCAGAAAAATTTTCGATCGCGGTTCTCCCTTGTTTAGCCTTCCTGACAGGGCGAAGGGTATTGCCATCCCCACGATGAAAAGGAATCCGGGAAAAACCCAGTCGGCGAGCCCCATCCCGTCAAAGTCAGCCTTCATATGGCCAAGCCATCCGGGTGCCACCTTCATGTTCAGGTCATTGACGAACAGCATCAGCACGAGGGTCAGTCCCCGCATGATGTCAACGGAGGCAATTCTGGTTTTCTTTTCCATAACAAACGACAGCAAATATAGATTTTTATTCCAGCCTGTATCACTGTCTGAAACCGGGGTACGGTATGCGTCTCACAATTCTGTCCTCACACCTTCAATGGACCCTTTGAAGAAACGGCCATTTATATTTAAAAACATATACCCTGGCTGCCCATATCCTATTCCTGTATCGATGCCAATTACTCTCTTGCCGAAGTGAAGCCTCATGTTTTTTTGCGGGGTGTGCCCGACAATAATATGCTCCATGCCATAGAAATTCAGAATGGAATCGACACGGGTTATGTTTAAAGTTGAATCTGCGAAATATCCTCTGTACCAGACGGGACTATCGTTCCCGCTAAGGAGATATAATTCTTTATCTTCAATGGAAGGATCCAAATCCTTCCCGACGATCCTTTCCGAAAAGATCTGATTAACCTGTTTGATCTTTATGCCTTTTTGAACCAGCTCCGGCGATACTCCCGCATGAACAAAAAGGATATTATTTATTGTAATCATTACCGGCTTTGAGCGAAGCCATTTACCAAGTACTGAATTTTCGGAATACAGGTCGGCATAGCTCATTCCGGCAATGGTTTCGACTGTCCTGTATTTTTCATGAATGTACCTGAGGTCACCGGCAAGAACCATCAATTCATGATTCCCAAGCAAGAAATGAACCATTCCGCCGGCTTTTGCAGCCTGTTTTTCAAGTTTAATGAGATGCCAGAGGATTTCCGTCACCTTGTCTCCCCTGTCTAATGCGTCACCGAGAAATACCAGATGACCCCTGCCAAATTTCCAGTTCAGGTTTTTATCTATAATTCCGTTTGACAGCAGGTGATCGAGGTAAGTACCGTAATTTCCGTGGACATCGCTGATTGCAGCTATGCTGTCAATGCGGTTGTACCTCTGGCGGAATTTGGGTTTCATCCCTCTCAGCTTTGTAAGCTCGGCGTAGCTGTATGACTGATCTGCAGGAAGCATAATCTCACTCTTGCTGCGGGGCAGCAAATATGCTTCCCGAAGCATGCTGCTTTCAATCCACATGACCCTGAAAGTATCGTTCGAGAAGAAATAATAGGGACCATCATTGACAGTGCTGTCCCTCTCTCCTGAAGGGCAGACAGCCGATACACCCAAAGTGAGAAAGAGGGATATTGTCAGGACGATGATTCGTGTCTTCATAGATGGTTGTACTAAATTCATATCCAAATCCGTAAAGCGGTAGAGAAAAATACTTACACCCCGGAAAGATAATACTTCTCCACTGACATTGTTCCACCTGACTTATCCCGTCCGGATCCACAGACAACTCGTTAATGAAGTATAAGTATACATATCTTCATTATTGTGAAACAGAGCAATTCATAAATAGTTCATCGAACCCGGATGACTGATAATCCCTTGAGTATATTTTTTGCCTTATGTTTGACTTGAGGCACTTCATTTCATATATTTACTCTTATATAGCGGAAAGCAGGGCTTAAGCCAGTGACCTGAACGATCATTTTAAGAATATAAAGACCATGACCACTGATTTTCTCAATCTTGACAATCCGGCATTCTGGGCCATTATGGAGAGGTTTATAATGAACCTGGTTTTTCTGTTCCTCCTGTTAAGGGGTGTTTATTACAGGTTCTCCAGGAAGACGAATTACCTGTTCGGTTATTTTCTGATGGGGATTGTAATCTTCTTTATCGGGGCTATGCTGAAAATTGTTGCCATGGAGTTTCAGATGGCAATAGGACTGTTCGCAATATTCACCATACTCAATCTCAGGACCATAAGTTTCGATGTAAAGAACATGGCATATCTGTTCGCCGTCATTGCCATTTCTGTCCTGAACGCGCTCGATCTCAAGGGTAAATTTCCTTTTTTGGGGGTAGTGATTTTCAATATAATAATTATAGCCTCTGCTTTTATTCTGGAGTATTTCCTTACCAAAAAGGACAAGTACAGCACCCACCCCATTATGTATGATAACCTGGAGATGCTGAAGCCTCAGAATAAAA
>JAWOIF010000156.1:0-2912 GCA_046484805.1 Bacteroidales bacterium | reverse complement strand
GTGACCGCGTCGTCCCCTTCACCCCGCACCCAACCCGGGCGTTTCGCCCGCCCGCCCAGCCCCAGCTCCACCTCGAGCAGCGACACCAGGCCCGCGGGCCCCACCACCGGCGTGCCGAAGGACGCGGGTCCGTCGCCACCGTGCTCGGGCCAGGTGTTGCCGTCCGCGTGCGCGCCGAAGGTCACGTGCATGGTGTCCCCGATCCGGGGCGCGGCGTGGCCCCGGCCCACCGCGACCGCGTTCCCTCGGGGGAGAACGGGTTCGGCAACAGGCTCTTCCACAGCCTCTGTGGGGAGGTCTGATTCACCGGCAACTTCGGCAACAGGCTCTTCAATGGCCTCAGGTTCTGACTCCTCAATGGCCTTAGTCTCTTTAATTTCTTCAGATTCCTCAACTGCAGCAGCAGCTTCAGTTTCAGTTTCAGTTTCCGGTTTCTCTGCTTCAGCTTCAACACTTTCTTCAGCAGATGCCTCAACTACCTGCTCTTCAGCTGCAGCCTCGGACTTGTTCTCTTCATTCTCCTCGCGGATTTTTTTCTCTTCGTTTTGTGTCATAAGATTAAATGAATGATCTAAAGATTAATAAGTTAGACATTATATAGTTTAAAAAGTGCCTGCAAAGGTAATTATTTTTTTTATTTATATTTGCAACTTACTTATTCAGAAACAATCCTCAATGAAGATTACTGTAATTGGAACCGGATATGTAGGACTCGTTACCGGAACCTGTTTTGCTGAAACCGGTGCATCTGTAATATGTGTCGATAATGACAGTGAAAAGATAAGAATACTTCGAAATGGCTCAACACCGATCTATGAGCCGGGGCTACAAATAATGATAGACAGGAACATTGAAAAGGGCAGACTCTCCTTCTCTATGAGCATCTCCGAGGCTGTGAGGCAATCAGAGATCGTCTTTATTGCAGTAGGCACTCCTCCCGGCGAGGACGGTAGTGCTGATCTCTCCCATGTATTGGGAGTTGCCCGTGAAATAGGCAAGGCCATTGAAAATTATACCGTGGTCGTCAACAAGAGTACTGTCCCTGTCGGAACTGCAGAGAAAGTCAGGCAGGTCATAACCTCTGAACTCTCCGCAAGGGGAGTGAAGACAGAGTTCGACGTGGCATCCAATCCTGAGTTCCTGAAGGAAGGATCGGCGGTACAGGATTTCCTGAGACCTGACAGGGTAGTCATTGGTGTTGACAGTGAGACAGCAGGTGAGAAGATAAGGGCGCTCTACAAGCCTTTCATGCTTAATCACGAGCGCATACTCTTCATGGACGTAGCCTCGGCAGAACTGACAAAGTATGCTGCCAATGCAATGCTTGCCTCCAGAATCAGCTTTATGAATGAAATAGCAGCCCTCTGCGAGTTGCTCGGAGCAGATATTAACCAGATAAGGAAGGGCATAGGAACCGACTCACGAATCGGGAATAAATTTCTTTATGCCGGAGCCGGATACGGAGGCTCATGCTTCCCCAAAGATGTAAAAGCTTTGATAAAGACCGCCACCGATGTTGGTTATGAAGCCAACATTATCAGGGCGACAGAAAAGACCAACAATATTCAGAAACATATTCTGGCTGAGAAAGTAAGAAAGCACTTCAATGGAAACATGAAGGGAAAAACGGTAGCCTTATGGGGTCTGGCATTCAAACCCAATACTGACGATATCCGTGAGGCCCCGGCGCTGGTACTAATCAGCGACATACTGCCTGAAGGCGCTGTAATTCGTGCATATGATCCCGCAGCCATGGAGGAGACCAGAAAACAGATAGGCAATTCAATAGTGTATGCTACCGATCTGTATGAAGCAGTAAAAGATGCTGACATTCTTGTTCTGGCAACCGAATGGCCGGAATTCAGACTTCCCGACTTCGCAAGAACAGGCGCACTAATGAGAGAAAAGGTGATAGTCGATGGGAGGAACATCTATGAACCTGAAGATTTAGCCCGCAATGGCTTCAAATACTACGGAATAGGAAGAAAACAATAGTTTATGAAAGGAATCATTCTGGCCGGAGGCTCCGGCACCCGTCTCTACCCCATAACCAGGGTAATCTCAAAACAATTGCTGCCCGTTTATGACAAGCCGATGATCTTCTATCCTTTGTCGGTACTTATGCTGGCAGGCATCAGGGAGATCCTTGTGATCTCAACACCGCGCGACCTGCCGGCATTCAGAAATCTGCTGGGCAACGGTGACGACCTGGGAATAAAGCTTCACTATGCTGAACAGCCATCACCAGACGGTCTGGCCCAGGCATTCATTATCGGAGAAGAATTCATCGGTTCCGATACGGTCTGTATGATACTGGGCGACAATATATTCTACGGCCAGGGCTTTGGTGACGTACTGCTCAAGACCTCTGAAATAAAGAGAGGTGCGGTCGTATTCGGATATTATGTATACGATCCTGAAAGATACGGCGTTGTGGAATTCAACAAGGATATGCGTGCTGTATCAATTGAGGAAAAACCGGCAAAGCCCAAATCCAACTATGCCGTTACAGGTCTCTATTTTTACGACAACAGCGTTGCCGCAAGGGCAAAGAGTCTCAAACCCTCGGCACGTGGGGAATTGGAAATAACAGACCTCAACAGACTTTATCTCGATGAAGGAACCCTCGATGTGAAACTCCTTAGCAGGGGTATGGCCTGGCTCGACACCGGAACCAACGAGAGTCTTCTACAGGCATCAAACTTCATTGCTACTCTCGAACAAAGACAGGGTCTCAAGGCCTCCTGTCTCGAAGAAATAGCATTTAAGCGCGGATTCATAGACAGAAATCAACTGATTGAAACAGCTGCATCATACGGCAACAGCCAGTACGGCAAATACCTATTGAGAATAGCAGGTGAATAACCATTTTGTAAATAAGGAATGAAACTGATCGAAACCGGATTCAGGGA
>JAWOIF010000114.1:0-8190 GCA_046484805.1 Bacteroidales bacterium | reverse complement strand
GGTGAATAACCCATTTTTTATATAAGGAATGAAACTGATCGAAACCGTATTCAGGGACCTATATCTGATTGAACCTCATATTTTTAAAGACCAGAGGGGCTATTTCTTTGAATCCTTCAACACTATGGCGTTTCAGAAGGCCGGAATTATCTTCAATCCGGTACAGGATAACGAATCACGTTCCTCCAGGGGAGTTATCAGAGGTCTGCATTACCAGATGAACCCATTCGCACAGGCTAAGTTGATAAGGGTCATGGCTGGGAGCATCTTCGACGTGGCAGTTGATCTCAGAAAGGGATCTGACACCTACGGCCTTTGGTTCGGCACTGAACTTGATTATGATTCAAAGAGGCAGATGCTCATCCCGCGTGGATTTGCTCATGGTTTCGCAGTGCTCAGCGATTATGCCATAATACAGTATAAGTGTGATAATCACTATCACCCTGAGGCTGAACGCAGCATCTCCCTTGCCGATCCCTTCCTTGCAATTGACTGGAAAACAGACATATCAAATGCCATCATCAGTGATAAAGATAGCTCAGCTCCCCTGTTTGCGGATGCCGAGATGAACTTTTAAACCTTAAGAAATGACAACCATACTGGTAACAGGCGCAAACGGACAGCTGGGATGCGAGCTTACCGCCCTGGCCTCCAGATACAGTGGATATGAGTTCATATTCACCGATATCGATACTCTTGACCTCACTGACATAGACGCTGTTGCACAATTCATCAGCGAAGTTCATCCATCATGGATCATCAACTGTGCAGCATACACCGCGGTCGACAAGGCTGAAGATGAACCGGCAGCGACTTTCGCAGCCAATGCAGCTGGCCCGGCAAATATCGCCGCTGCAATAAAAGGTACCGACTGCAGACTTATCCATATTTCAACCGACTATGTATTTGACGGGTCACAAAACATTCCATACCTCGAAACCGATGAACCATGCCCCGACACTATTTATGGCAAGTCAAAACTAGAGGGAGAAATAAACGTCCTTGCCCACCCATGGACGATAATAATAAGAACAGCATGGCTCTACTCATCGTTTGGGATCAATTTCGTCAAAAAGATACTGCAGCTTCTGGATGAAGGACGTCAGCCTGACGTTGTATTCGATCAGACTGGTTCTCCTACATATGCAGCCGGCCTCGCAGATGCTATACTCAGAATTGTATCAGGTGTCATAAGAAACAAGCATCCCTTCGTTCCGGGTATCTACAACTACTCCGATGAAGGCGTCTGTTCCTGGTACGACATGGCTGAAACCATTGCCAGCCAAACCGGAAGGCCCGGTGTGGTGAGACCATGCCTTACCGGACAGTTTCCCTCGAAGGCTCGCCGCCCTCAGTACAGCGTGCTAAACAAACAAAAAATCAGGGATACCTACGACATTGACATCCCTCACTGGCAGAAAAACCTCAACTTGTGTATTGAAAATTTAACATCCTGAATATGAGCAGTGATACAATTGATGAAATAAGAAGAAGAGCCACGGAATGGCTGAGCGACGATTTTGATGAATCAACCCGCGAAGAGGTAAAGCATCTTCTTGAAAATGATGAGAAAGGCCTCATCGATGCCTTCTATACCGATCTTGAGTTCGGAACCGGGGGCCTTCGTGGTATAATGGGCGCCGGGACTAACAGGATGAACATATACACTCTGGGGATGGCGGTTCAGGGACAGGCAAACTACCTGTTGAAGCAGTTCGGCGACGGAGAAGTTATTAAGGTCGCCATTGCCTACGACTGCAGGAGAAACAGCCGCCTGTATGCCGAGACAGCAGCCGGCATCTTTTCAGCCAACGGCTTTACCGTATATCTCTTTGAATCATTGCGCCCTACACCCATACTGTCGTTTGCAATAAGGGAGTACGGCTGCAAAAGCGGGGTGGTAATCACAGCCTCACATAACCCGCCTGAATATAACGGATACAAAGCCTACTGGGATGATGGAGGCCAGGTGGTCCCTCCTCACGATCAGGGAATAACAGACGAGGTTAGGGCTATTAAGAAGGTCTCATCGATAAAATTCGGAGGTGACCCCAAACGCATACATAACCTCGGACAGGAGACTGACGATAAATTCATCAGTGAGGTACTGAAAATGAGCCTGAATCCGGATGATATTAAAAAGAGGTCTGATCTTCCGGTCGTCTTTACCCCTATCCATGGCACCACTACAAAACTGGGTCCCGAAGCCCTAAGGGCATTCGGCTTTACCAATGTAATTAATGTTCCTGAACAGGATATTCCCGACGGCAATTTCCCCACGGTCAAATCTCCGAACCCCGAAGAACCCGAAGCCCTGTCAATGGCAATCAAAAAGGCAGAAGAGACCGGAGCAGTACTGGTGATGGCCACCGATCCCGACGGAGACAGGCTCGGCATAGCCGTCCGTGACCTGTCGGGCAGGTTCGTACTGCTCAACGGTAATGAGACCGGGGCTATACTTACCTGGTACATAGCCTCACAAATGAGTGAACGCAAACTCCTGAAAGGTAATGAGTACATGATAAAAACAATCGTAACCTCCGACCTGCTGAAGGTTATTGCCATTCACTTCGGGATTAAGAGCTTTGACGTTCTTACCGGCTTCAAGTTCTTCGCAGAACTCATACGGAACCTCGAAGGGAAGATGAAATATATCGGTGGCGGAGAGGAGAGTTACGGCTTCCTGCCAGGCGATTATATAAGGGACAAGGACGGAATAGCTGCCTGTGCACTTATTGCTGAGGCAGCGGCATGGGCAGATGTCAGGGGCAAAAGCCTCTACGATCTGCTGGTTGACATATGGACAACACACGGTATGTACCGTGAGAGACTCGTGAACATTGTACGTAAAGGTAAGGAGGGTGCCGATCAGATAAAGGATATGATGACCGGTTACCGTACAACTCCGCCATCTGAGATAGCAGGAAAAAAGGTGGTGCAGATCAATGATTATGAGACCGGTTTCATTACCGACCTTATAACAGGAAAGAAAGAGCCGACCGGTTTGGCAAGATCGAATGTCCTTCAGTTCTTCCTCGATGATGGATCAAAAATATCTGTCAGGCCGTCTGGTACCGAACCAAAGATCAAGTTTTATTTCAGCACTAACGCCCCGATAACCGCACGCGATGAATTCAAAACTGTCAAGGCGCAACTGGAGAGGCAGATCGACGACATAATCAGTTCAATGAAACTAAAATAGATATGAAATCATTCCGAAAAGAGCTCTGGTATGAAACCCCAACGCGCCGTCAACTGATCAATATTACGCGCGAAGTGGATAAATGTGTCAGGGAAAGCGGTGTAATTGAAGGACTCTGCCTGGTTAATGCGATGCATATTACCAGCAGTGTTTTCATTAATGACGACGAAAGCGGTCTCCACCACGACTATGAGGAGTGGCTGGAGAAGCTCGCTCCCGAGAAGCCTTACTCACAATACCGTCACAATGGCTTCGAGGATAACGCTGACGCCCATCTTAAACGGACAATAATGGGGCGCGAGGTTGTAGTCGCAATTACCGGTGGAAAGCTTGACTTTGGAACCTGGGAACAGATATTTTACGGTGAATTTGACGGTAAGAGACGCAAGAGGGTTCTGGTAAAAATAATCGGAGAATAGTCGCAACCGGGCTATTCTATGTAAAGAACCTGTCAGAAAAATTAACCAGATACAGCTTTTCCGTAGCCCTGGTAATAGCCGTATATAACCATCTGAGGTACTCGGTGGCCGGTTCCTGCCGGTTGAACATCCCCTGGTCTATGAAAACCCTTTTCCACTGGCCACCCTGAGCCTTGTGACAGGTTACGGCATAAGCAAATTTTACCTGCAGGGCATTGTAATAGGGATCTTCCCTGACAGCCTCATACTGCTTCTTCTTTGACCTGATATCAGGATAGTCTTCAAGAATACTGAAATAGAGCTCACGGCTCTTCTCTTCAGGCATTGCCGGGGTATCATAATGAAGTGTATCAAGCATAACCTTAGCATCAATCTCCTCCTGGTAATCGGGAAAAAAGAGAGACATTTCAGCAAATCTGAAGCCATTTCTCTCTTCGTACTTTCCAACGCTTGTAACCTCTGCTATATCACCGTTGGCAATGAAACCTGACTGCTCAGATTCTGGCAGCCAGTAGTAATTGTTCCTCACGATCATTACCAGGTCTCCGGGACCGACCTCATCCTCCCGGAAGAAAATCCTGTTTCGTATTCCCTGATTATACTTGTTGGCCATCTTGTTGGAGTTGACCACAACTATGGTTTCCTCCTTGCCGGTAACCTCATAAGCGCTCTGCAGTTCCTCGATCAGTTCATCCCCGCTTATCCTGACAATGTCATCGAAGCCGCTCATATCAATAAGCGGGCTGTCATGATTATTTTCTGAGACAAGCTCCCTGACACCCGTTGCATTCATAAGGATGCCGGATGAAACGGCCTGCCTTACTACATCCTTCAATTCTATTGATTTCACTCCGAAACCATATCTTTCCAGTATTGCGACATCGAGGGCAGGACTCATATCGGAACCGACAGGAGGCAGCTGGGCCGTATCCCCTACCAGAATGAGCTTACATCCCGATCCTGAGTAGACATATTCAAACAGGTCATCGAGCAGGTTACCGCTTCCGAATACTGAAGAATCTCCGGTACGGTTAGTTATCATACTCGCTTCATCAACAATAAAATATGTCTCCTTATGAAGATTCCGGTCAAGAGAGAATGTCCCGACACCATCACGTGATGACTTCTGCCGGTATATCTTTTTATGTATCGTATTGGCCTGTTTCCCTGAATAGGAGGCAAGCACCTTTGCGGCCCTTCCGGTCGGAGCCATGAGAACAGACCGCATACGGAGCTGATCAAGGCATTTCACAAGCGCGCTGATCAGGCTGGTCTTCCCGGTTCCCGCATAACCTGTAAGCAAAAAGATTGAATCATTACTATTTTCTGCAACATATTCCGAGAGTTTCCCTATTGCAGTTTGCTGGTCAGCAGTCGGCGTATAGTCGAGATTTGCGGTTAATAGAGATCCAATATTAATATGACGCATTGATAAAACTAGAGGGAACAGATTTGGTACTTAGATTTTTTTTATAATTTTGCACACAAACTTAAGTAAACTTATTAACAATAAAAAAAGATGAAAGCCGTAATAAACATCCTTCTGACCGTTGTGATCGTCGTCCTTGTCTATCTGCTTTATGAAAGTATTATGGATCCTATCCGGTTCAACAATGAGAAAGACAGGAGAGAGGAAGCAATTAAGGAACGACTCATAGACATCAGGGAAGCACAGATTCTTTTCAGGCAGAAGTATGGCCACTACACAGGCAGCTTCGACACTTTGATCAACTTCATCAAAAATGACAGTATTCCGGTTGTGTACAGAGAGGGTCAGATTACAGATGAGATGGTGTCAAAAGGAATGACTGAAAAAGAAGCTATCAAGCAAAATCTGATTATACGTGATACAACTTTCATTGCAATTACCGACTCTGTATTCAGTATTAATTATCCGATCGATTCAATAAGGTTCGTACCAATTGTTAGAGGTGCTCAGTTTGAGATGGAAGCTGCAGCCGTTGAAACCGGATCAAGAGTTGTGGTTCAGGTTTTTGAAGCATCAGTTCTTAATAATGTATTTCTGCAGGGCCTCGACAAACAGCTTATCACAAATTATAACGTACTAAGGAATGAAATAACCGGTTTCCCCGGAATGAGGGTCGGCAATGTAAAAGAGCCCAATAACAATGCCGGTAACTGGGAAAACTAATATAAAGGCCATGTAATGGCATTCAATGAGCTTTTTGACGAGACTCTGGATATAAATTCCACGACAAACTATAAACTATCCATCCAGGTTAACCTGGATGGATTTTATTTTTCAGTTCTTGATACATTGAGAAACAAATACGTCCTATTCCGGTCTTATGAACCTGATAATGAAGGAAATCTGTCACTTGAAGAGATAGAATCAATATATCGTGAAGATGATTTCCTTAATCGCAGTTATGCCGCCGTCAATCTCTCGGTTCCAACATTAAAGTCAACCGTGGTGCCGGCGCAACTGTACGACCCTGCCGGCCGTGATGATTACTTTCTGCTTAATAATCAGAAAGAGGAAAACGAAGAGATACTGGTCAACAGGCTAAGGTATCCGGATTCATTTATTATTTTCTCCCTGAATATCGATCTCAGAACCCTGCTTGCAGGCATCTTTCCGGGATATGACCCGGTACATCATCTCAAACCACTTCTTTACACTCTCATTACCGGCAAACAAAACCACACTGAACACCTACTGCACCTGCACGTCGAAAAAGATTTCATGAATGTGATACTTCTGTCGGGTGAGTCAATTAAACTTTGCAATACATTTGACTATAAGAACACATCAGACCTGATGTACTATCTTCTGTATGTGGTGAAGAAAACTGACCTTCCTGCCGGCACGCCTCTCAGCGTAAGTGGCGCCACTGTGCGGTTTGATGAGATATGGTCAGGATTGTCTGACTACATCGGTAATATCAGATATGCAAAACCTTCAGGTAACAACCTGTTCAGTTATGTGTTCGGGGAAGAGATACTTCACCGCCATCTCAACCTTTTCAGCCTCGACAGTTGCGAATAATAAGTGGTAAATACAAGGGGAGGCTTATAAAACCCCCTCAGGGCTTCAGGGCCAGACCTACTACAGACTATGCCCGCGAAAGCCTCTTTAACATCCTCGCCAACCGATATAACTTTGACGAACTTGATGTGCTTGATCTCTTTTCCGGAACCGGAAGTATTACATATGAGTTTGCCTCACGCGACGCCAGATCGGTGGAACTGGTGGAACTTAACAGGACAAACTACAGGTTTATAGCCGCTACTCTGAGAGAATTGAAACTTGAGAATGTAACATCATACAATACTGATGTCAGGATTTACCTTCGGAAATCACAACGCCGCTTCGACCTGGTATTTGCCGATCCTCCGTATGATCTTTCCTGGCTCAATGAGATACCTCAAATGGTTATGAATTCTGGTATTCTCAAAACCGGAGGCGTATTTATAATGGAACACCCCGGGAAGATGTCCTTCAATGATAAGGAGGGTTTTAAGGAGCACCGATACTATGGTAGCGTTAATTTCAGCTTTTTCTCCTTCGACTGAATTCGGTCGGTGATTGAAATATTTTTTTCAAACCTGCTTGTGATATCAAAAAAACATCTATTTTTGCAACGCAATTTGACCCTGGTGCGGTAGTTCAGTTTGGTTAGAATATCGGCCTGTCACGCCGAGGGTCGCGGGTTCGAGTCCCGTCCGCACCGCAAGAGTAGCAAAACCCGATGAAATTTCATCGGGTTTTTGTTTTCAGGAATCCGTTGAAAACACAAACCACTTGCTGCGCAGCAGCAATGGTTTTGCTACTCTTGTAAGGTAACCAGTGGAGGAAAGGGTACGGCGCCTGAGAGGCGTCAATACCGGCCTTGAAAAACCTACAATCATCGCAAAGCAGCGTTGGACAATTGGCAATTTTGATAATCATTTTTCATAGGCCAGGACGTGTTGTAAGCGTTTTTCATAAAATCATCAACATTATAAATGTTTTTCATGAATTATAAATGTTTTTCATATAAATTTGTTGCAAATAATATTCATGAAACATGCCAAACATTAAACGTTTTTCACAGGAAGCCTTAGAAAATAATCATTTTTCACAAGAAATAAATGTTTTTCATGGAAGGCAGACTCCGGAAAAAGCAACCTTAGTAGGCTATGGTGCAGTTATTGATTCTCTTGACTTAGCTGTCCCCTTACCTACCCAACTGGCAGTGATTAGCGAAAAACACAGACAGTACCAGACACCAGAGTGGTTAGTTTACACTCCTCGTCACACGCCACAGGATTCACTTTATGGTAATTTAACCTTTGCCCTTAAATATGAAGGAATTAACCTGCTGTTTTTTAAAAAACTATTTGATATTGTCGATAAGACGGCAATAGAGTCAATTGTTACTAAGGAACCGTTAAGCCAGTATAGTCGCAAAATATGGTTCTTATATGAATGGCTATTACAAAATGTTCTTGATATTCCGGATTTAAAAGAGGGAAACTATGTGCCATTAGTTGATGAGAAGCTGCAGTATGCCACAAGCAAAGGTTTAAACTCTAAACGGCATCGTATTCTTAATAATCTTCCAC
>JAWOIF010000210.1:0-3390 GCA_046484805.1 Bacteroidales bacterium | reverse complement strand
CTTACTGAACCTATCTATAGATATTCCTGTGTATCTCGGGAGCCAGTTGCTGACTATTTCCTCTTTTGTTTTCATTACGGAGAAGGGTATATTTTTTTATATTTGCAGTTGTGGCAGTCATAATCTGCTGCTGTATTTCTGAACTCAAAATTACAATAAAAGTTGAAACAGTTAAATCTGCCCGGATATTCATTCAGGATCATTGAAGAGGATGGCTTCAAAAAGATCTTTGATACAGTCAGGAAGAAATTTGTCAAACTGACCCCTGAGGAATGGGTAAGGCAGAATTTTATCACCTATCTGGTGAGGATACTGGGGTACCCGGTAGGACTGATAGCTGTAGAAAAAGCTTTCAGGTGGAACCGGTTCAGCCGCAGGACAGACATCCTGGTTCATAACAGGAAAGGGGCGGCAGTTATGGTAGTCGAATGTAAGGCGCCTGATGTGAAGATCAGTCCTGATGTCTTCGATCAGGTGTTCGCCTATAATATGAAACTCAGGGTTCCTCTGCTGGTGGTTACAAATGGCATTACACACTATGCCTGCCGGGTTGAAGGAGAACCAGGTAAGTATCATTTCCTTGAGAGTTTGCCCTCTTATTGCGAAATAAATAATTTTCTGAGAGCAAATGATTGATGTTTCCTGTGCAATTATAAGGAACGAAGAACTCAATGTGTTGGTAGTACAACGTGGCGGGAAAACCGATCATCCGTTCAAATGGGAATTTCCGGGAGGAAAAGTTGACATTAATGAATCGCCTGAAGATTCAGTAGTCAGGGAAGTTCTGGAAGAACTCGAAATGGAGATTGTACTGGTTGATACCCTTCCTGCCGTTGAACATGATTATGGTAATAAACAGATACGATTAATGCCCTTTGTCTGCGATACCCTTAAAGATAAGCCAGTGCTTAACGAACATATTGCATTTCGCTGGTCAGACCCGTCCGATCTTTCGACCTTCGATTTTTCAGAAGCAGATATTGCCGTTTCGAATATGTATATAGCTAATTATCATACTGACAGGGGCAGGATTCAAATAACAAAGGAGCCTGTCAGCAGGGAGTCAGGCAACAGTGATATTACGGTCAGTGATGATGAGTTGAAATCAATGATTTACCGGATGAGTGGCTCTTCAGAGGTGGGCTGGATAGCGGCTTCAGCTGTCTCTAATCAGCTTCTTTTCAGAAAGTTACTCGAGTTTACGGAAGGAGATGATACCAGACTTGTCTTCCGTTCTTCATGGGCACTGATAAAGGTTTGCGAAGAGTCTCCCGAGTTATTTCTCCCTTATCTGGAAGTCATTGCCGACAAACTCTTCAGAACGAAGAATGGTAGTGCAGAGAGATCATTTCTTAAGATACTTCAGCTGACAGGTACATCATCTCTGAGTGAGGATTTACAGGGTCGACTGGCAGATCATTGCTTTACTCTGCTGCGGTCGCGTTCATCAGCCATTGCCGTTAAGGTATATTCAATAGATGTATTGTATGAGATATCACAAAGATATCCCGGGCTTACCAATGAGCTGGCAGGAATACTGAATATGCTACCTGATGATGTGCCTGCCGGTGTTAAGGCAAAATGCAGGGAACTTCTCAGGAAACTCAGTAAGCCGTTAAAGGGAGAGTGAAATCAATTCTTCAGTATCCACTCTGTAATTACCTCAAGTACAATAGGGGAGAAGGTCTCTTCAATTGTTCCGTATTCTCCGGGCAGCCCGGTATCACTACCCTGGAACAGATGATTGAGCCGGGGGAATACTCTGACAGCGTATCTGGTGTTCCCTCCCTTAGCCAGGGCACTGGCAATACCCTCTGTATTGATTGTGGGATTTACCTGAAGGTCTTTTTCTCCGTTTAAGATGAGTACCGGACAGGTTACCTTTGACCAGTAGTCTGAAGGTTCACTTAGAATAAAGTACCTGAACCAGTCGTATGAATCGCCAAGCAGAGTCATCTTAAGGTTATTGATCCGTTCTTTTATCACCTCCTCTTCAACGCCTATCCTGCTTAGCTCTTTTGTCATTTTCTTGACCAGTTTTAATTCAGCCTTGCTTTTGTCAGGATTTTTACGAATGATCTTGTATAATTTTTGGTTGATCCCTGCCGCTGTTTCTGCATCTTCGATACTGTTTCCCATTGCCAGGCTTATCTCCTCTGCCTGCTTCAGGAGCAACTCTTCTCCCTTTACTCCGGGGCCCGCCAACGAAACAATAAAGGCTGTGGCTGTCTGATGTGCTGCAACCATCGGGGCGATGAGTCCTCCTTCGCTGTGACCTATGAATCCGGTACGTGCCTTATCGACTGACTTGTGACCCTGCAGAAATGTAAAAGCAGCTTCAGCGTCAGTGGCCAGTTCAGCGCTTGTGGCCTTTGTATAATCACCCTCTGATTTGCCAACCCCCCTGTCATCATATCTCAAAACAGCTATTCCGTTACGGGTAAGATGATCAGCAATTACGGCAAAGGGCTTGTGCCCCATTATCTCTTCATCGCGGTTTTGGGGACCAGAACCCGAGATAAGTATTGCTGCCGGAAAGGGCCCTTCTCCCTCAGGAATAGTCAGAGTGCCGGCAAGTGTTATTCCTGCTTTTTCATTCCAGATTCTGACCTCTTCGGTAATGTAAGGAAAAGGTGGTTGTGGTTCCTGGGGCCTTATTAATTCAAAGGGCTCATCAAGTATTTCAAGGTTGAGGGGAAAAGAGTTGCCCATCTGTTCCCATTTTCCTTCAATGTTTCTCTCTCCTTTCATTATGCCGGTATAGCGGCCGCCTATTATCACAGCTTCAATAATGACACTGTCTCCGCGATATTCAACCAGTCCGACAGGAATGACCACCGAAGCCTGGTCAGGACTTTCAAGACTTGCTGTGAGAGTATCACGTTCGTTCAGATTGATGTGGAATATCAGCCTTAAGTACATACCTCCTGATTCCAAACGTCCCATCCAGCTTCCTGCCAGCTTTTCCCTGGCTGCCCTGTCCTGGCCGGCAGTTTTGTTACTGACTAAACTAACTTTGTTCTTTTTTGTCTGCACATCTACCTCTATTTTATTACCCGAAATACTTCTAGCTATAATATTTACAACTTTTAAAGAATTTGAAAAGTCAGATTTTTTAAATGTAAATCTAGTTTGAAAACCAGTTGGAATAATTTGCTTGTATTCTGGAAATTGTCCATCTATCAATCTAGAAACCAAATCTATTTCGTTGTATCTAAACAATACCTGATTCTTTTCTTTTATGTAAAATATCTGTATGTATTCATCACTATCTTCTTCATCTGCAAAATCCATAACTATTTTAGACAATTCTTCTAAAGCTTTTACAGGAACAAGTAATTCCAAATCTTTTTCTACTCCAGAACTTAAATTCAAGATCTGTTTTGAAAG
>JAWOIF010000192.1:0-4064 GCA_046484805.1 Bacteroidales bacterium | reverse complement strand
CGCACCACGGAGCCGGCCGCTCCGATCCCGAGGATATCGATCAGGTGGCCGCGCAACTGATATTGCAAAGCTGGTTCGACCAGCAACCGACGGAACAACATGAGCGAAACCCGTGATGTCCAGACCCCTGTTATGATGACATTGATGCTCCTTGTACGGGGACGGGCAGACTCTGTCAGGGCCGCAGAGATTATCTATGATGTGGCAGCCCTGGCTATGAGCTGGACCTGTGCTGTCGCCGTTGCAGGCTATGGCAGAAAATACCTCGATCGCAACTCATCGTTCAGGAAAACGGCCAACGAGGCCATCTACCCCTTTTATCTCCTTCACCAGCCTGCCCTGGTCGTCACAGGGTACCTGACTGTGAGGCTCTCCATCCCGGATATTTGGAAGGTGTGCCTGGTAATGGCTTCGTCTCTCATCCTTATCATGGCGGTCTACTGGTTCCTGATAAGGCCTTTCAATGTAACCCGGGTACTGTTCGGAATGAAACCTTTATTCAAATCACCAATTAATAAATTCAAAATCATGAAAACAAAAGAAGTAAAATGCGAAAAGCGCAGCACCAGGCTGGCAAACGTAGTAATGTTCACACTGATGCTGGTCTCAGCTTCAGTATCTGTCTCTGCACAGGAGACTAAGCAGGGGCGGACGCTCCTGGGTCCTGATGTCATCTACACGAAGGTCTGGGCACCTGAGGTTAAGATCAACACGATACAGGGGAAGACAGGTGCTCTCATCGGGGGTTATGGCGGTATTATGATCAACCGTTCTTTGCTGCTGGGTTTTACCGGCGCAGTGAACCTCACCCACCCTACTGTCAACTACGGATACTTCGGCGGCATCGCCCAGGCGATAGCATATCCGGGCAGGATGCTGCATGTGAGCGGACAAATGGTTATTGCCTATGGCTCCACAAAAGACTATGAAAACCCAAAGAGCAGTCTGTTCGACAACTTCTGGAATATCTCCGGTGAACGCTTCATGATGACTGAACCCGGTGTCAATGCTGAGGTTAACCTGAGCGAGGGGATTACACTGGTCGCCGGGGTGAGCTACAGGTTCGTAACCGGAATTGATCCGAACAACGAGTATGTTGAAATAACCCATGTTAGCAGCCAGGATATGAGCGGTGTCAATTTTAGCATCGGGCTGAAGTTCATCGGTGGAGGCAGGTAAGTAACCTGCTGTTCATTCGCTCACCTCTGAAGGCCGGACTGCTCCTCCGGCCTTTTTCATGTGCTCAGGAAAAACCATTCACAAAGACAGGTCATATTTGAATAGTTTTTGTGGCATAGCACTCACATATCCGGCAGGTACCCGGCAATGTCAAAAAATTGTTGCAGGATAAATGACGGGTAAATGACGGGTAAAGTACTTTCAAAATATTTTCTGCATCGGTTTTTCAGTCGTAAGTTTGGTGAAGATTTAAAATCAAACAATGAAGCAACCGGAATTAGGCAGAAAGATCACCGAACTCAGAAAGGGAAAAGGACTCACCCAGGAAGAACTGGTAGACAAGTGTAATATAAGTGTACGGACCCTCCAGCGAATCGAGGCAGGCGAAGTCACACCAAGGAGTTACACTGTCAGGACAATCCTCGCGGCGCTTGATTACGACCTGAGCAAAATATCGGATAACGACGCTGACAGAAGGAGTTTCTCTGAATGGCTTAAGGACACCTTCCTTATTAATATTGACCCCGACCGGTCAGGCACTTTTATCATTAAACAGCTTAACACCGCCTGGCTTTTCGGCCTGGTCTTCTTCATCCTCGGATTCCTCGAAGCCGCGGCAGAATATTTCCGGTTCAAAGAGAACCAGATGATCTTCAGCATCCCGGTATATATCAGCATCAAGGTCGGTATCCTTGTCTCTTTCTTTTACTTCCAGCGAGGCTTTATCGTGGTCGGCCACATGTTCAGGAACTACCTCCTGAAAATCATGTCGTATGTCCTTATTTTTGGCGTGTTCCTGATAATCTCATATGATATCGCTTCACTGTTTTATGACTCCATTGAGCGGGAATTCATCCTCGGGGCCCAGGCCCTGACCTTCGGAGGGATAGGTATTCTCTTTGGAATATCCCTGATCAAGCTTCAACGATCATTCGGGAGTGTTCCGGTCATCGCAGGCATCTTTGAAATTGTCGCTTCCTGTTTCTTCCTTACAATCATACTGGCATTCATGGGACATATAATGCTGATCCCTGCCGAACTGCTGGAGATCGTGATCCTCTACAAAGCCGTCGAAATAATTAAATCGAAGCAGCCGGGAAACGAGACAACAACAGACCTGGCAGGTTAAGGGACATATCCTGGTTACTGACCCATTCCTGGTTGCCTGGAAGATAGTCAGCAAACCGGTCAGCCAGGCGATCGGTAAATCGGAAGATTTTACACAGACATGGAGATAAATATGAACAATATGATAGAAAAACACTTTCTATTCTAATATGACATTATGACGAAGGAACAAACAAGAGAGCCTGCCCCGCCCTTACGGAAAATACTCGGAATAGTACTTATTGTTGCCAGCATAACCTCCTTGTTCTTCGTACCATGGATTCTGGTCTGGACCTGGATATTACCACTGCCTGATACGGTTCAGGAACAGGTAAATAAAGCTATTGATCATGGATTTGACGGAATTATTGTGTATGTGGACGAAGCAGGCAAACCACCGGCGTTTTATGCGGCTGGCTGGCATGATCGGAAAAACAAAATACCCGCCTACCCGCAAGCGTTATTCAAGATTGCCAGCATCAGCAAGTTATATGATGCCGTAGCAATCACCAAACTGGTACACGACAACAGTTTATCTTTGGATAAAACGCTCGCAGATTACTTTCCGGAACTTGTGGGAAGAATTGAAAATGCAGAAAAAATTACCTTGAGAATGATGGTACAGCATCGGAGTGGCATCCCAAATTTAACAGACACCCCGAACTTTTGGGAAGACCCACCGAAAAGCAGTAAAGAAGCGCTTGAATTAGTACTTGATTTACCGGCTGACTTTGAACCAGGTGAAAAGTATAAGTATTCCAATACAAACTATTTGTTGATTTCCGAACTCATAGAAAAGACAGTGGGTTATAGCACTTCCCAATATATCAGGGAGGAAATCCTGATTCCTCTTGGCCTGAAAAATACCTACGGTTCGATTCATGATGTAGATATGGACGAAGTGATGAGTGGCTATTACGTTGGCATTGAGAATGATATAAAGGATGTTGATTATGGCTCAATGTTGGCTACAGCAGAGGATGTGGGTATATTCCTGCGGGCATTAAACGATGGCTCCCTGTTTGAAGAAGGAGAACGGGAAATATATTCCTCCGTTTACGAGTATGACCATACGGGATGGGTACCTGGCTATCAGAGTATTGCAAGATACCACAAAGATATTGATACAGTTGTTGTTCAATTTAATAATTCTAATGGACGATACTATTGGAATATAGCGGAGATAGTTTACAGTCGTATTGTAAAAATACTGAGACGTAATCAAAGCTCTTAGGATTTTCTGTAAGTAATGGCAGGAATAGTTTTAAATTTCAGGGTTAATAGCCTGCTTATACTGCATCACGGTTTGAAGAGAAAGTATAACTTAACCTGCCACTGACAATTCAACCTACAGTAAGTTGCAGGTAATGAAATTCCTGCACGACAAAAAACAGAGAAATAAATACCATCAAATGAAAGCAGCTGTATATAAAAAATACGGACCTCCAGAAGTCGTCAAATTAACGGAGGTTGACAGACCATCACCCAAATCTGGTGAAGTATTGGTGAAAGTCTATGCTACAACCGTAAACCGTACTGACTGCGGATTCCGCAGTGCCCAGTACTTTGTTTCCAGGTTCTTCAGTGGGCTATTCAAGCCAAAATTCGGAATTCTTGGTAACGAATTTGCCGGAGTAATTGAGGCAGTTGGCAAAGATGTCACACTGTTTAATGTCGGGGATAATGTATTTGGTTACAACGACACAAAATTTGGAGCACATGCAGAATATATGACCCTTGCAGAAACAGATGCCATTACCACGATACCCGACGGTGTG
>JAWOIF010000179.1:0-18904 GCA_046484805.1 Bacteroidales bacterium | reverse complement strand
TAGGGAGCCGAATAGACATAGCCCCTGTCACTGGTTCCCTCCGAGATAAGATAGCTTTTCAGGGTCATATCCTTAATAAAAGGGTCTAGTTTAACTATCATGGGAACTGAGCCTCGCTCGCCGGTTTTCATATGGATTTTCAAAGTATTATCAAAAACCGATAATCCATAGGGCCCGGCACCGTAGTAATTGCCCAGGTGGCCCCATGACCAGTGTGTTGAAGCGGGACTGAGGTCGTAGATTGTTTCATCAGAGATTATCCTGCCTTTTATCCTCTTGATCCCGGACTCTTCGATTGCTGTTGCAATAGTGTTGATTATGTTGCCATAATGTTCTGCAAATCTTTCTGAGCCGAGAGCAGGATCGCCGCCTCCCTTAATAATGATGTCTCCTGTCAGAACAGTCCCACGGCGGTTCAGTTCTCCTTTGTGCCCTATGACCGTCCGGAACCTGTAGTCAGCTCCCAGTAGTTCAAGAGCTGCAGACGTCGATACCAGTTTCTGAACAGAGGCTGGTGTCAGAGTCCTGCCAGGGTCGATACTGCAGAGGACTTCTCCTGTGGCCAGGTCGGCCACGGTTAAAGTGATTGAAGCCCCTCCGAAAATAGAGTCGGGGAAGAAAGTGGTGATGTCAGTCTCCTGTGCATTGGTATTAAGCAGAAAAACCAGAGCAATAGTAAAGGTGAAAAGTTTCTTCATTTTTTTATAGTTTATTTTGTTCAATTGTTGACAGTAATCCGCACGCCGCCCTGATGTCCTCTCCGCGGCTGGCCCTTATTGTGGTCATTATCCCTTTTGCCTTCAGGCTGTCCCTGAATATCTCCATCTGTTGTTCTGACGGACTTGCAAAGTCTGAACCGGGTATTTTATGGAACCGGATCAGGTTTATCCTGCACCTTATTCCGTTGAGCAGTCGTGAAAGCTCTTTGACATGTGCCTGTGAATCGTTTATTCCTTCAAAGAGGATATATTCAAATGAGATTCTGCGCTGGCGGTTCATATCGAATGAACGGATAGTATCTATAACCTCCTTTACCGGATGGGCCTTCTGTACCGGCATTAGCATTCTTCTCTCCTCGTCGAACGGGGAGTGCAGACTGATTGCAAGGTGGCATTTGGTTCTGTCGAGATACTCCCTAACCGGGTCGACCAGGCCTACAGTACTTACCGTGATGCGTGTCGGACTCCATCCATAGCCCCATGGTGAAGTGAGGATATCAAGGCTACGGTACAACTCATCGCGATTATCAAGCGGTTCTCCCATTCCCATGAAGACAATGTTGGTGAGGCTGGTATTTTCCGGAATGCTGCGAAACTGATTCAGAATTTCGTTTGAGCTCAGGTTGCCCTGAAAACCCTGTTTGCCTGTCATGCAGAACAGACATCCCATTTTACATCCCGCCTGAGTGGAGATGCAGACAGTGCCACGGTCGCGGTCGGGGATATAGGCGGTTTCAATAAATAGCCTGTCGCTAAACCTGAAGAGGTATTTCTTCGTTCCGTCAGAACTTACCGATGTTTCTACAGGTTGCTCAATTCCGACTTCGTAGCTCATTGAAAGCTGATCGCGGCTACTGAGAGACAGGTTGGTCATTTCGTCTATGGCAGAGACATTCTTCCTGTACAGCCAGCCTGCAATCTGGGCAGCGGTATACCGGGGAAGATCAAGCTGTTCCGTTACCGCGGCAATCTCATCAAGTCTCTTTCCAAAAAGCTTATCCTTCTTCATGCCTTAGCCCTGTGCCCATAACCCTGCGCCATTTATCGCCGCTGCCGACAAAGAGGGGGTGGGGCTTCCCTTTTCTATTAATATCCGACTCCTCTGGAGTCGTAAATCGTTAATCCTAAATCGCAAATCGTAAATCGTTAACCGAGGTCCGAACCTCTTTCGGGTGAGCTCGCGACCAGCGGGAGCAATCGTAAATCTAAAACCTGTATGCTGCCTTTCGCATTTCCCTTACATTTTTGAACGGACGGGGCGGATTCAGGTGATTGTTAAGATGGTTATATATCTTCATCCTTATCTCAATGGCATCTTTATAGTCCATTCTGTCAAATGAATGACCGCCAGGCATATCCTTGAATATTTCGTAGGTAAAGTTCTTCTTTCCGGCTGCCTTGAGTGACTTGATGAGATGTTCAACCTCAAGCACGTTAACATCCTCGTCGTTTGTATTTGTATGTATCAGCAGGGGTGTGTTACGGTACCTGTCAACCTGCCATGCCGGTGAGCGCCTCCTGTATTCTTCAACGTTTTGATCGGCGGGCTTGCCAATATGATAATCGGCTGAGTAAAGGTCGCGGTATGCCTGGTTTTTGTAGCCCATCCGGGCTATTACGTCACTCACCGGAACTCCGGCGAACGCCACCTTGTAGTTGGAAGGATAGTCGAAAATGCACATCAGGGTTATGAGACCGCCGTGGCTCCATCCCAGTATTCCTACGCGATCTTTGTCAACTATGTCGTAGTTGTCTATCATAAACTGCCTGCTGGCGTCGACATCCTGCACCTCCAGTCCGCCATAGTCTATCTGACGGTACATACCTGCTCCGTAGCCTGTTGAACCGCGGTATTCAGCAGCAACGACGATATATCCCTGAGCCACTATCTCTCTTATAATGTGGGTGTAATAGGTATTGAAGTCTGAATGTACCCCGCCGTGAGGAAATACCAGCAGAGGATACTTCTTTCCCGGTTCTGCATCCTTAGGTATAAAGAGATATGACCAGAATTTCAGTGGGTTCCCGGCGCCCTGTCCGGTCGGATTGGGGTTGTTGGCGGGAGGTGGTCCGGTCATATAGACCTTGTCTATCCATGCAACATCGCCCACCTTGTCGTACCAGTAGATATCGTCGATCTTTTTTTCCAGTACATCAAGTCTGTGAGAGAGGCTTTCAAACTGTCTCCCTACTCCTTCAATTGCCTTAAGCAGTTCTGCGTTGCCAGGCTGGGCAGCAAGTGAAAAAGAGAATACTGTACTCAGTAATGTTACAGCCAGAAAAATGTTGATTATCCGTTTCATCGTTCTGCTATTTGGTTTTGGGTTCATATATTCCTGAATAGACAAATGTTGCCGGTCCGGTAAGTATTACTCCTGACGCTGACCCTTCATGAGCCTGAAAGTTTACAATAAGTCTTCCGCCTAAGGTTTCAACATTCACGGGAGTACTGTCAAAATGTCCGGTAATTACCGCCGCGATGGCAGATGCGGTGACGCCGGTTCCGCATGAGAGGGTTTCATCTTCAACACCTCTTTCATACGTCCGTACTATAATCCTGGAACCATCTGTTTTCACAAAGTTAACGTTGGTGCCCTGCGGTGCGAATCTGGGGGAGTACCTTATCTCCCGGCCTCTGCGTACCACATCGATTGAGTTCAGGTCTTCGAAAAACTCCACATAGTGAGGCGATCCGGTGTTCAGGAAGCAAATATTGCCATCCTGTTCTATCTGGTTTACGTCTGCCAGAGTAATGGTGACCGTTTCTCCTTTAACGACAGCGTGATGCAGGCCATCGAAAGCGATGAATTCCATTTCAGGTTTCGCAATGCTGTTGCTAAAGGCGAAATGGGCTGCGCAACGCCCTCCGTTGCCGCACATGGAGCCCTCTCCTCCGTCGGCGTTGAAGTATCTCATTCTGAAGTCGACCCCCGGTTCCGGCTCAATCAGAATGAGTCCGTCAGCGCCAATACCGAAGCGCCGGTGGCACATGGCTGAAATCAGGTCTTTGTCTGCAATAAAGTTGAGGTTGCGGTTGTCTATTATTATGAAATCGTTTCCGGTTCCCTCATATTTGTTAAATTCTGTACCCACTGATGTTAAACTGAAGTTAAATTTTCGATTGTTAATTATTGTAGCCCGAATTTTGAGGAGCTTTGTATAACATTTTGCCTGGTTATTGGTTGTAAAGATAGAAACTTTTAAGAAGGCATGATGTTTGAAAACCATATGTCACCAATAATTAACGAGTACTAACAAAAAAACAGACAGCTATGAAAGGAAGAACAGTACTTTATGGAGCCTTGCTTGCATTTGTGGGAGCTTTTATGGCTTTGTTCATATATACCCGGTTTTTTGAGATGCCGGAAACAGCTTCGGCAGGTAATAACGACAACTCGATTACACCATTGCCGGGTGTGTTCACGAACTTTCCCATGCAGCAGAACCCGATAGATTTCACATTTGCTGCAGAACAGACAGTTCATGCGGTTGTTCACGTGAAGACCAAGGCGACTGTAAGCTACGGCGGTTACAGCAATCCTCTCTTTGAATTCTTCTATGGCGACCAGCAGAGACAGCAGTCGCGGGAAGTAAGGGGTTATGGCTCAGGTGTTATAATCAGCAATGACGGCTATATCATCACCAACAACCACGTAATAGAGAGGGCAGACCAGGTTGAGGTTACCCTTAATGACCGAAGGACATTTGACGCTGAGATAATCGGCCGCGACCCCAGTACCGATATCGCGCTGCTTAAAATTACGGAAAAGGTAAATAACCTTCCTTGGATCAGGTACGGCAACTCTGACGACCTGAAGCTTGGCGAATGGGTACTGGCAGTAGGCAATCCATTCAATCTTACATCGACGGTTACGGCCGGTATAGTAAGTGCCAGGGGCCGCAGCCTGGGATTGCTGGACGACCAGTATCGCATTGAATCATTTATTCAGACAGACGCTGCCCTTAATATGGGTAACAGCGGCGGGGCACTTGTCAATACACGTGCTGAGCTGATAGGTATTACCACTGCAATTATTTCACCCAGCGGGGCTTATGCGGGTAACTCGTTTGCTGTACCGGTGACAATAGTCAGTAAGGTGGTTGATGACCTGAAAGAGTTCGGAGCCGTTCAGAGAGCTATTATCGGAGTGAATATTACCGACGTTACCGCTGAAATCGCAAAAGAGAAGAAGCTGCCGGAAGTGAAGGGCGTTCTGATCAACAGCGTTGTTGAAGGGGGTGCCGCTGAAGAGGCCGGAATAGAGTCAGAAGATGTAATACTGAAGGTTAACAAAAGGGAGGTGTCCTCATCAGGCGAACTGCAGGAGGAGGTCGGCCGCTTCCGTCCGGGAGACAGAGTTGATGTTACTGTAATTCGTGACGGCAGGGAGAGAACCTTCAAGGTTACACTGAGGAACCTTCAGGGAGGTACCGGTGTTGTAGAGGCACAGGCTACAGGGAATGTTGTGTTCGGAGCAACACTCGAACCCCTTACTGCACAGGAGCGAAGGAGCCTGCGTATCGACGCGGGAGTAAGAGTCAGGGAGGCAGGAGAGGGTCGCCTGGCTGATCTTGGAATAAGGAAGGGGTATATCATCACCTCAGTCAACGGTAATAAAGTAAACAATGCCAACGATATAAGGAACGCTACCTCGGGAGAAAAGAGCCTGACAGCAGTCGAAGGATATCAATCTAACGGAACCTATTTTAGTTTTCAGTTCAGGAAATAAAGTAATTAACTCAATCGGCTCATTACCAGCTTGCTATATGATTAGTCTACTGGTAATGAACTGTTGATTTCTTTATTTGTTTATTATGTATTAAAGCATTAACTTCGCACAAATTTTTTCAGGAGGTAGGATGAGACAGCTAAAGATAACCAAATCCATAACAAATCGGGAGAGTGCTTCACTTGATAAATATCTGCAGGAGATTGGAAAGGAGGAGCTGATTTCGGTTGAGGAGGAGGTTGAACTGGCTCAGAGGATAAAGAAAGGTGACCGTTCTGCGCTCGAGAAGCTGACAAAGGCCAATCTGAGGTTTGTGGTGTCGGTGGCCAAGCAGTACCAGAATCAGGGACTAAGCCTGCCCGACCTTATAAACGAAGGTAATCTGGGCCTCATCAAGGCTGCAGAAAAATTCGATGAGACAAGGGGATTCAAATTCATTTCCTACGCTGTATGGTGGATACGCCAGTCGATACTGCAGGCTCTGGCCGAGCAGTCGAGAATCGTAAGGCTGCCGCTTAATCAGGTAGGATCACTAAATAAGATAAACAAGGCATTCTCAAAGTTTGAGCAGGAGAACGAACGTACACCCTCACCGGAGGAGCTGGCAGAAGTTCTTGACATACCGAAGGAGAAGGTTACTGACACGCTGAAGGTATCGGGCCGTCACGTTTCAGTTGACGCTCCGTTCATTGAAGGTGAGGACAATAGTCTTCTCGACGTACTGCCAAATATTGACTCACCGGTGGCCGACAAGATGCTGCTCGACGAGTCACTTTCGACAGAGATCGAGAGGTCACTGGCGACGCTTACAGAGAGAGAGAGAGACATAATCAGGTACTTCTTCGGCATCGGTTGCCAGGAGATGACCCTTGAGGAGATAGGGGAGAAGTTCGGTCTGACGCGTGAGCGTGTAAGGCAGATAAAGGAGAAGGCCATACGCCGCCTCCGTCATGCTTCCCGTAGCAGGCTCCTGAAAGGATACCTGGGTTAATAATAGGTTAGAGATGTTAATTGAGGCGTTGAGGGTTCAGCGCCTCTCTTATTTTTTGTAGGTTTGCGTAAAACAGAGCTGCCATGAGATATATAGCGATACTGATTTCACTGATGCTGCCGCTTGTGTCGGCTGCACAAAGAGATGTCCCCGCAAGATCGTCGGTTACCGTAGCCTTCTACAACGTCGAGAATCTCTTCGACACCGTTGACGACCCCGGTACGGGCGATGATGAATACCTTCCAGAGTCAGCAAAACAGTGGGATGCCAGGAAGTATAACAAAAAGCTTAAAGATATTGCAGGAACCCTGGGTTCCCTCAATAAGACGGAACTGCCGGGACTGATAGGTCTGGCGGAGGTCGAGAACAGGAAGGTGCTGGAGGACCTGGTCCGCGAATCGCCGCTGCGCAGGGGTAAGTACGAAATTGTTCATTTTGACAGTCCGGATGAACGTGGTATCGACGTGGCCCTTCTTTACAGGCCTGAAGAGTTTACGGTTGTTGAGTCTCGCACGATCGGGATCAGCTTTACCTTTGACCCTGAAGACCGCACGAGGGATATACTTTATATCAAAGGACAACTGGATGACGGGAAGATGTATCATGTCTATGTCAACCACTGGCCCTCGCGGGCGGGCACCGAACGGGAGTCGGAGATGAGGAGGATCACTGTGGCTGCTGCCCTGAGGAAGGATATCGACAACATCCTGAATTTCGAGAACGATGCACGGATAATCATAATGGGTGATTTCAACGATGAGCCCACCAACCGCAGCCTGATGCAGGTGCTGAATGCTACCGGCAAGAGGAAGAACTTCACTTACCGCGACCTCTATAACCTGATGTATGATAGTCATAATAAGAGTGATGCAGGAACCATTGCCTGGAGAGAGAACTGGCAGATGTTTGATCAGATAATAGTCTCATTTTCATTACTCTCAGAGAACGGTGGCTATTATACTGATTTTGAAAGTGGCGCTCTATTTTCTTCTGACGAACTGCTTTATACGTCGGAGACCGGATTCAGGTCGCCGAACCGCACTTACGTTGGTGACAGGTACACGGGAGGGGTAAGCGATCATCTGCCTGTTTTTGTCACTTTCAGAAAGGAGAGCGAAAAGTAATGGGATTCAGGCTGATAAGTGATTTTACACCCACCGGTGATCAGCCCGAAGCAATCAGGCAGCTGACGGAGGGCCTCAATGCCAATGTGCCATTCCAGACACTGCTTGGTGTAACCGGATCGGGTAAGACTTTTACCATTGCAAACGTAATTGAGCAGGTCAACAGGCCTGTGCTTGTGCTTAGCCATAACAAAACCCTTGCTGCCCAGCTCTATGGAGAGTTCAGGCAGTTCTTCCCTGACAATGCGGTTGAGTATTTTGTTTCCTATTACGATTATTACCAGCCCGAGGCTTACCTGCCGGTGACAGATACCTATATTGAAAAGGACCTGTCGATAAACGAAGAGATTGAGAAGCTGAGGTTGAGCGCGACCTCATCGCTGCTGTCCGGACGGCGTGACGTTATTGTCGTTTCGTCTGTTTCATGTATCTACGGTATCGGTAATCCCGATGATTTTCACTCCAACACGGTTCATATCAGCAAAGGCTCCAAAATGGGCAGGAATGTGCTGCTCAGGAGACTTGTTGACAGCCTCTATTCCCGCAATGAGGTCGATTTCAAAAGAGGAACATTCAGGGTTACGGGCGACACCGTCGATATTTTTCCGGCATACAGCGACCTGGTGGTAAGGGTAACATACTGGGGAGAAGATATTGAAGATATAGAGACTATTGATCCTGTCAACTGGAACCGGCTGGAGTCCTTCAGTGAGTATGTGATCTATCCTGCCAATATATTCGTTACCACCAGGGAGAGGATTAACAGTGCCATTGAGAATATACAGAACGATCTCTGGACGCAGACAGCCTTCTTTAAAGAGATTGGCAGGTACGAGGAGGCGAAGCGCCTTGAGCAGCGCGTGCTTTATGACCTCGAGATGATCAAGGAATTGGGTTACTGCAGCGGAATAGAGAACTATTCCCGATATTTTGACGGCAGGGCCCCCGGTACCAGACCTTTCTGCCTGCTCGACTACTTTCCGAAGGATTTTATTACCGTAGTCGATGAGAGTCATGCCACAATCCCACAGATAAGGGCGATGTTCGGGGGTGACAACTCACGCAAACATAATCTGGTCGATTATGGTTTCAGATTGCCTGCGGCTCTTGACAACAGGCCCATGAGGCTCGAGGAGTTTGAAGAGCTGACCGGACAGACGATTTATGTCAGCGCCACACCTGCCGATTATGAGTTACAGAAGAGCGAGGGTGTATTCGTTGATCAGGTGATAAGACCGACCGGATTGCCCGATCCTCCTATTGAAGTAAGGCCGGCGATGAATCAGGTTGACGACCTGATGAATGAGATCAGCAGGCGTACCGGGGCAGGGGAGAGGACTCTGGTAACAACCCTTACAAAGCGGATGGCCGAAGAGCTGTCAGCCTACCTCGAGAAGAACGGTGTCAGGTGCCGTTACATACACTCTGATATTGATACTCTTGACAGGATTGAGATAATGGAGGGATTGCGCCGCGGAACTTTCGACGTGCTGGTGGGTGTGAACCTGCTGCGCGAAGGTCTTGACCTGCCGGAGGTATCACTTGTGGCGATACTTGATGCCGACAAGGAGGGTTTCCTGCGGTCTTCAAGGTCACTGACCCAGACAGCAGGTCGTGCAGCCAGAAACCTTAACGGACTGGTGATAATGTATGCTGACAGGATTACCGGTAGTATGCAGCAGACCATAGACGAGACCAACAGACGAAGGGATAAGCAGTTGAAATATAATGAGAAGATGGGTATCACTCCAACGCAGATATTCAGGAAGCAGGGCTCCATATTAAAGGGCCTGACGAAGAAAGGAGTGGCTATGAAGGCCTATATTGAGCCGGAGAAACCCGATATTGCTGCTGATCCGGTCGTTAAGTTCATGAGTCGCGAGGCCCTTGAAAAGAGTATTGAAAAGAGCCGCAAGTCAATGGAGAAGGCTGCTTCGGAGCTTGATTTCATGACTGCCGCCCGCCTGCGGGATGAGATCACTGAACTGCAGAAACTGCTCAGGGGAAAGTAGGTTTATGTAGTTTTCCCCAGTAATTTATTAATTGCCTTATATAGGGTTCCGGGGCTGAATGGTTTGGTTATATAATCGTCACAACCTGCATCGAGAGCGCTTATTCGGTCGGAGGCAAAAGCATGGGCAGTTACTGCTATAATCGGGATGTGCTTATATTCCGGTATTTTTTTTATATCCTGTGTTATTTCGAGTCCGTTCTTGCTTCCTCTGAGAGAGATATCCATCAGAATCACATCGGGTGTGGATTCGTCTACTGCAGGCATTACTTCCTCGGCTGATGATACGGTAACCAGCCTGAATCGTTTAGATAATATAGTTTCGAGGTAAATCCTTGAATCTTCATCGTCCTCAACACCAAGGATAATGGGGAGATATCCCGGTTCTCTCTGCCTTGATGACTGAAAATGCTGTTGTTCTTCTTTGCCGGTGGGCTGGATTCCTTCAGGATTTCTGATTTTTGAGGCTGGTATAATCAGCGTGAAAGTTGATCCTTTGTCCTTTTCCGATTCAAGCTGAATGTCAAAACCTGCCATTTCGGCAAATTTTCTTACAATTGACAACCCCAGTCCTACACCTTCGTAGGGTCTTGAGTATCCGACCTCCTCCTGAACAAAGGGATGGAAGATGTTTTCCCTGAACTCCCCGGAGATTCCGATTCCGGTGTCCTTGACATTTATCAACAGATCACCTTTATTATTCTTATTCACAATAACCTCAATTTTCCCCTTAGGAGTGTACTTGACTGCATTATCAATCAGATTTGAGATTATCTCCGTGAAGAGGTGTTCATCACTTTCAATAGTTGTAGCTCCTGATTTGTTCAGGTAAGTAACAGGAATATCATTCTTTAGTGCTGCAGGCTGATGCTGGCTTATAGTTGCATTAATCGATGAATCTATGTTTATTTCCTCCGTTTTTGATTCCATTATGCCTGTCTGAATTTTTGAAAGGCTTAAAATCATGTCAACGGTTCTCATTAATCTTGCGCCTGCCTCATCAATTACTGAAAAATACTCGGATGTTTCACTATCAATCTTATCTGCAAGGGTTTCACGAATAATATCAGAGAAGCCAATTATCGCATTCATTGGTGTTCTTATCTCATGAGAAATATTGGCGATAAAGGCATCCTTCAACATGTTTGATTTCTCTGCCATTTCGCGGGCTTCCTTCATTTCCAACTGTGCCTTCTTAATGTCGGTTATATCAAAGACATAACCCTGTATCCTGAGAAGATTTCCCTCTTCATCAAAATAGCCAAATGCGTTGAGGATTGAATAAACCTGTCGTCCGTCCATTGCCCTGTGGGTTATCTCATACCTCTCTATCCTGCCTTTCTCTCTGATTGTTCTTAGGAATTCTTCTCTGTGAACCGGATTCTCATAGAGTTCAATGGTATTTGTGCTGAGTGCATGGCGCCTGTCAGAGAATCCGAACATTCTTACATAAGCTGCATTGCAGTCAACTAATTCACCCTCAGTTGTACTTATATAGTCAGCGGTCAGGTCCTCTTCGAAGAACTTCCTGTACTTCTCTTCGTCCTCTCTTAGCTTTTGTTCATTCAGTACCCTTTCGGTGATATCCCTTGCCGCGGCAAATATGAGGTCGCCGCTCAGTTTTGAACGCCATTCAATATGCCTGTATGATCCATCTATGTGTCTGTATCTGTTTTCAAAGCTCTCTATCTGTTTGCCTTTGACAAGGGTTTCAGTAGCCTTCTGTGTTGCCTCAAGATCATCGGGATGGACAAATTCAAGGAACTTCTTACCCTCCATATCTTCGAGCTTGTAGCCCAGGGTATTTTCCCAGGCGGGATTGAGTCTCAGGAAATGCCCGTCCAGATCAGCCAGACAAAAAAGGTCGAGGGCGCTTTCAAAATAGTTTTTAAATTCTTCAGTTGTTTTTTCCAGTTCCTTCTTCGCATTTTTTTTATTTAAGGCTTCCCTTATGGCAAAAGGCAGCTTGGCCATAAAGTCCTTTACAACGTAATCGGTGGCTCCGGCTTTCATACACTCAACGGCAGTCTGCTCGTCCATTGAACCTGTAAGGATGATCACAGGTACTTCAGGATCATTTTTAAGGCTGATTCTGATTGCCTCAAGACCGTTAATGGTTGGGAGCATGAAATCGGATATCACCAGTTCGGGACTGAATGAAAGAAGCTTATCTTCATATTCAACCCGGTTGTCAGTTGCCTCGAAAACAAATTCAATACCGCTCTTTCTGAGTTCCCGAACTGCAATCTCAACATCTGACGGTATATCTTCAAGGATCAGTATTCTTAATTTCTCTGTGTTTTCGGCCATATTGGTCTGGTATTAGATGTTTCAAAATAACTCATTTGCCACTGATCATCTGCAAAGGTACTTTATAATACCTTTTTGAGCGGCATCGAAAAGTAAAATGATGCCCCCTTACCTTCCTCTCCCTCAGCCCATACCCTTCCTCCATGTCTGTGAATGATACGTTTTACGACCGAAAGGCCGACCCCGGTGCCTTCAAATTCAGTTCTGCCGTGGAGTCTGTTGAATACCCGGAAGAGTTTGTCAGTATAGACCGGATTGAATCCAACTCCATTATCTTTTACACAGTATACTGCCATTTCCGAATCTGTCCGGCCCTCAATTACAATCCCGGGTTCGGCACTCCTGCCTGAAAATTTCATGGCATTGAAAATAAGGTTGGTCCAAACCTGCTTAATCAGGTTACTGTCTCCCATAACATCGGGCATCTCTCCGATCACAAAACGTATGCCTGTTATACCGGCATTTATAGGCAGCTCATGTGACAGAGCCCTTACCATCTCCTTCATGCTTATCATCTCAGGCTGCATGATACTCTTATTGACATACGACAGACGATGAAGGTCGTCAATAAGGGTCTGCATCTGTTTAGCATTTGTTCTGACAATGTTCATCAGCCTTTTATCCTCTTCTGAAAGTTTCGGACCTGCCTCTTCTCTCAGTATATCAATGAATGATTTGATGGTTCTGAGAGGAGCTCTCAGTTCATGGCTGACCGATGAGATAAAGGCTTCCATCTCCTGGTTTGATTCCTCAAGCTGCGTGGTTCGTTGTCTGACCTTCTCTTCAAGAAGCAGATTCATTGTTCTTAATTCCTCTTCAGCCCTTTCCCTTCGATTTGATTCCTTTTTAAGATTCAACAGTGATTTCCGCAAAAAAAGGTACAGTAAAATTGTGGTTACTGATACAAATAACCACCCCTTGTATGTCTGCATTTCTGTAAGTGCAACAGAGTCAGAGGCAAAGACGGAGACAAGGTTGTCTGACAGGATTATCCACAGCGATCCGGCAATCCCATAAATAATGGCTGTTTTAAGCGCAATATCCTTTATAAATCGTGACAATCTGCAGTAAAGTCTGGTTTAATATTTCAATGTTATTAAGACCATTGAACAGTGATATTTTTCAGGCCGGCTATTTAACTGATAATATATAACATAACAATATTAAATCAGTTTTGTTCTAAGCGTTAAAAAAAAAGGAGACCATGTCGTTTCTTACCGGATGACCGGTGGTTGGTTTACGAGAAGCCAGTAGACACCAAGATCGCGAACGGATGATACAAACTTATCAAAATCAACGGGTTTAATAATGTAACTATTTACCCCCAAAGCGTAACTCTCGATGATGTCACTTTCTTCCTTTGATGAGGTCAGTACAACCACCGGAATAACCCTGGTAACAGGATTGCTTTTTATTTCCCTGAGTACCTCAAGCCCGCTGACCTTTGGTAGTTTAAGGTCGAGAAGTATAATCTTTGGTAAGTTTTCCATATTGCGGCCCTTATATTTCCCCCGGGCAAAAACAAAGTCAAGCGCCTGCTCTCCATCACCTGCTACTTCAACTTTGTTGGCAATATTGTTTTTCTTCAGGGCTCTTAATGTAAGCTCAACATCGGCCGGATTGTCTTCTACCAGTAGAATTTCAATTTCATTCATTCTGTCGGGTTTTTGTATATAGTTGAATTGATTATACCAGGATTTGTTTTTATTCATGGTTTGCTGAAGGAAGAGTAAACCAGACTTTTGCGCCTGTACCTTCCTCTCCTTCGGCACCCACGGTTCCTCCATGTCTCTTTACCACATGCAGTACTATTGACAGCCCGATGCCGGTTCCCTCAAATTCTTCAGTACGATGAAGTCTGTGAAAAGTTTCAAATATTTTATCTGCATATTCCTGGTTGAAACCCACACCATTGTCACTAATGATGTAACGATCGTACCCTTCATCACGCGCCCCCGAAATCTCGATTCTTCTTTCCTGTTTGGGCCTTGTGTACTTCAAAGCGTTGGATATAAGGTTTGACCACACCTGTTTTATCAGTGTGGGGTCACCAAAGGCTTCGGGCAGTTTGCCAACTTTGAATTTCACTCTTTTCAATTCATCATTTGAGGCAATCTCGTGGAATATACCCTTTGCAAGGCCTGCCATATCAATACTGACAGCGCTCATTTCAGTACGTGTCACTCTTGAGAGGGAAAGCAGGTCGGTGATAAGTCTGTCCATTTTCTGAGAATTTTCCCTCAGTACGATAAGCAGCCGGTTACCCTCGGAATCGAGCAGATGTCCGTAATCTTCCATCATCATATTACTGAATCCGTCGATGGCACGCAAGGGAGCCCTAAGATCATGTGCAACTGAGTAAGAGAATGCTTCGAGTTCTTTGTTTATAAGCTCCAGCTTTCGGCGTTCTTCGCGTAATTCCCCGGTGGTTTCATTGAGGTCTTCAACCATGTATAGCATTGCCTTTTGACTGCGATTGAGCTTTTGAACCTGTTCATTAAGATTTTTGGTTTTCTCTTCAATAATTGCTTCAAGTTCGTCTTTAAGAATTGTAAGTTCCTCTTCGGTTTTCTTGTGCTCCTCTATCTCCCCGGTTAACTGACTGGTTCTCCTTTTAACCTCACTCTGGAGGAAAAGAATCATTAATATGCCAGATGTTACTAAAAGAGGAAGAAGAAAGTAAAGTGATACTCTCAGCACCTGTCCGGGGGTGACTTTATACCCGTCTGCAGGGCCGAACCATTTAAGACGAAGATTATCGTAGGTCTTATTCGCTATTACTATTGAAAGACCCTCATTGAGTCTTGAAAGAAGCTCCGTATTTCCCTTATTTACAGCGAAACAGAAATCCTGACGAAGTCTCGGGTTCAGAATGTCGAGAGGTTCTATTGATTTGATCTTTAGTTCTTTTAAGATGTTTTCACCAAGGACTCTTTGTGTGATTACAGCATCATGGTCTCCTGCTGCGAGGAGTTGAAAGGCTTCATGAAAGGTGTGAGTCAGAATTATGTTGTCAGAAAGGTTGATTCTTCTCACATACTCTTCTGCATTGTCTCCCTCCATTACAATAATTGATTTGCCCCTGAGATCCTCCATTGTACTGATCTCTCCTCTGTTTCTTTTTCTGATAAAGGCAGCCCCGTGCAGTGTCAGATATGGCATGGTGAAATCATACAGGTTTTCCCTTTCCGGAGTACGGCCTACCAAAGGCAGGGCATCAATTCGTCCTTCTTCCAGGTCATTTCGTATCTGACTCCAGATACCAATTTTCATTTCAACTTCCAGTCCGGCGGCACGCGCTGCAGCAGTAAATAACTCGACTGAAAAGCCGTCAGGATTGCCGTCACTGTCTACAATACAATAGGGAGGATAGTCCGGCTCACTTGCTGAGAGTATTTTTTTAGCAACATTTTCCTGAAAAGGCAGGGTTCTCTCAGTGATCACAGAAGATGCTGGATAGGGTATTGTAGCCAAAAAAGCACCTAGTACAATTGTCATTATGGAAAATCTTTTTGCCACCCTGTCAGATCTCCATTATACGTTGTTTTTATCAGGCATGCTTTTAAGCCTTTTGTTTTCCTCTATTAATTCTTTCATTCTTATTTCTCTCTCGATGGTCGCCTCATGAAATCTCTCGAGCTCTGCAACTCTTTCAATCAACTCAGCGGTTTTCTCCTCTACCTTAATTTCGAGTTCCTCCTTGAGTTTGCGTAATTCGTCTTCAGCTTCCTTACGTCTGGTAACATCCACGAAGGTCACTATGTTTAAATCACCTGGTGTGACGGCATCAATTACAACGTATTTAATACTGCCGTCCCTGCATGTAACCTTAGATTCCAACTGTGTGGCGGCGGTATTGCCGATGCTGGTCTTACTCATTGTCTGTGACCATTTCCTCTTCATAACTTCCCTGTAACCAGGATCTGGATAGGCCCGAGGCCACCATTCTTCTTCTGAACGAATATCTTCAACAGTATATCCGAACATCTCCGAAAACTTCCTGTTGGCAAAAATGGTTTTTTCATTTCTGTCTGTAATTATGATACCCATCGGGGCTGATTCGACCAGTGTTCTGAATCTTGTTTCACTCTCTCTGAGTATTTCCTCGTTTTCATTTCGTTCTGTAATGCGCTCTTCGCTCTCTTTTAGAGCATTTTTCAGCATCGTTATTCGTTTCCTGTCTGAAGTTTCAGGAGGATTGACGGACTTCCCTTTTTTTTCCATGACCTGTCAATATTTACCAAAATTATGTTTTTAATGCATATTATGAAAGCAAAAAGCATATTTGAAAGATATTATCACTACTGAATGAGAAATATTCTACGATACTTTGAGAGAGGGGAAAATTCTGCCGCTGTTAAAATAGTTTTGTTTTCCTGTTAAATATTTTGATATTTAGAGTTTAATAAAAACTGCTGATCAATATGAAAAAGTGCACTGTTTTCGTGGTTATAATACTTCTTTTACTTAACTCATGTGATACCGGGCATATGGGAAGACGTTGGCTGCCGAAAGTGCCAAAAGGTGCTGAAGCAGTGTCGGTTACCGGTCAACCACTATACAGGACCGATCCTACCCCTTCTGTCAATGAGAGGTATAACAGGGCCCTTAAAGAGTGGAAAGCTGACAAGAATAATGCCGACAATATTATATGGTACGGACGTTGGACAGCATATACAGGTAGGTATCGCGATGCGATTAGGGTGTTTTCAGAGGGTGTCAGGAAGCACCCGTCTGATGCCAGAATGCTAAGGCACAGGGGGCACAGGTACATCTCGATAAGGGAGTTTTCAAGAGCAGTTACCGATTTTGAAAAGGCTGCCCTGATGATGGCCTTCGAACCTGACGAGATCGAACCCGACGGAATGCCTAACAGGTTCAATACTCCGGTGAGCACCCTAAAGTCAAATATCTTCTATCATCTGGGCCTTGCATGGTATCTCGAAGGGGAATTGGAGAAGGCTCTTGATGCATGGACAAGCGATCTATCCCTGTCAGTTAATGACGATATGAACGTTGCCACCCTCCACTGGGTGTATATGACTCTAAGGGAACAGGGGCGGGAAGATGAAGCAATAGCTTCACTCGAACCTGTAAACAGTGATATGTATATAATTGAAAATCAGGCTTATCATAAACTCTGTCTTTTCTACAAGGGGGAGATAACTGTTGATGAGCTTACCGGAGGGGATTATTCTGATATAATGAATGATGCGATGCTGTACGGACTTGGGAACTGGTACCTTTATCAGATGAATGATACTGTTACTGCCCGGGAGTACTTTGACAGGATATTCAGAGCCGGGTCGTGGGCGTCATTTGGTTACATTGCTGCAGAGGTGAAATTACTGGCTCTGGAAGACCGGTAGTAAGGCTCACTATCTGGATGCCAGATATCTCTCTGCATCTATTGCCGCCATACACCCTGAGCCTGCTGAAGTGACAGCTTGCCGATAGTGCGGGTCCTGTATATCACCTGCGGCAAATACACCGGGAATTTTGGTTTTGGTAGTGCCGGGAACAGTTTTGATGTAACCGGCTGCATCAGTTTCCAGATAATCCCTGAAAACATCAGAATTGGGTGTATGTCCGATGGCCAGGAAGAATCCGTCGATTTTGATTCGCACCTCCTCTTCCTGTGGTGTTCCTTTCTCCTTAACGAGGATTGCACCTTCAACTCCGTTTTCTCCGAACAGATCAACTGTCTGGTGCTTCCAGAGTATCTCAATATTTGGTGTATTGAAGACCCTCTCTTGCATTGTCTTTGAGGCCCTCAGTTCGTCTCTTCTGACTATCATGTATACCTTGTTGCTGAGACCGGCAAGATATGACGCCTCTTCGCAGGCTGTATCTCCGCCTCCAACAACTGCCACATCCTTCCCGCGGTAGAAGAATCCGTCACATGTGGCACATGCAGATACTCCCATACCGGCGTATTTCTTCTCAGCCTCCATGCCAAGGTATTTCGCCGTGGCTCCGGTGGCAATTATTACGGTATCTGCAAGTATCTCTGTATTATCATCTATTATCACCTTGTGAACCGGACCGGTGAAGTCAACTTTTGTTGCGATTCCGAATCTGACATCGGTGCCGAATCTTTCCGCCTGCTTTTTGAAATCTTCCATCATTTCCGGTCCGGTCACTCCATTCGGGTAACCCGGGTAGTTATCGACCTCGGTTGTTGTTGTAAGCTGACCACCCATCTGCAATCCGGTATAAACAACCGGACCAAGATTTGCTCTCGATGCATATATTGCTGCAGTATAGCCGGCCGGCCCCGACCCGATGATAAGGCATTTTACCCTTTCAGTTGATGAAGTTTCCTTTTTATTGTTATTGTCTTCAATGTTCAGAGGCTTGAAAAGATCCATGATTCTCTAAGGTTAGATTTTGCTTTTTGTTTGACAACTGCCGGGAAATATAATGCCGGCAAAAATGCAAAAGTACAAAAAAAGTGAATTGGAAATCTGCCGGAATATTGAAGCTGGCAAAACACTATGTAAGTATACCGGCCGGCTATTTGGTGTAAACAAATAAATGTTTAATTTTGCGCCGTTGAATTGCAGTGTGGAATTCAGCATCGGGGTGTGGCGCAGTTGGCTAGCGCACTTGCATGGGGTGCAAGGGGTCGTCTGTTCGAGTCAGATCACCCCGACAATTGAAAATCAAAGGGTTGGATTATTTCTGGCCCTTTTGTTTTTTTTCTTGTTGCATACGATTTGCATACAACTCTATATGATTCAGTGTTCTGATTTGATTAGCTTAAGAAATAATAGTCTCTTCGATTGTAGTAAATAAGTGAGTTGTAAACTGGATTGGAATTGATACTTGAGATTTCTTACATTCTTTGCCTAACAACTCTTAATAATCCTTCAAGGGCAAATATCATACTTATTAAACCAAGTCTGGAAGCACATTTCGAAGCTATGGCTTATATCATCAACTGCACTTAATCCTTTAGAAGTTAATCTATACATTATATTTCCCCTAAGCACTTCAGCTATTTCAATCATCCCTTT
>JAWOIF010000141.1:0-3256 GCA_046484805.1 Bacteroidales bacterium | reverse complement strand
ATTGATCATGACTGATTCCAGCCCGATGGCTTTTGCTTCTTTTGCCAGTATGTTGCGCTCCTTTGGCTCCGGCTGGGCTTGCAGGTGCGGCAAGCCCGGGAGCAAAACCATCAGGGAGATAACAAGGGTTCTTGATGTTGTTTTCATCAGGGTTGGTTGTTTAGTGTGAAAAGTTAGGAAAAAAAAACATTATTATTGGATTTAAAATCTGATTTGATATGAAAATAAAAATAACACTGCTGCTGGCTGTTGCCTTTACAGTTGCCCTCAATGGTCAGCAGCGAAAGGCTATTGATCCGGTCATCAGCGCCATGCACACCATTTCGAGCCACGATCTGCTCGGGTGGGTGGTTATTCAGTGCGACGACAAATATGCCGGGCGGCTTACCGGGTCACCTGAATACCAGGCATGTGCAGAATGGCTCTCCTCAATGTTCGAAGTGTGGGGCCTCGCTCCGGCCGGCAACAAAGAAACATGGTTCCAGTGGTTCGACATACCCTATACGCTTGTTTATACCGGCTGTGGTGTAAGCCTGCCTCGTTCTCAACAGGAAAGAGGGTAACCATAAAGATGAGCACCCAGCATTTCCCTGATGGCAGAGGCTCCAATATTATTGGTCTGCTGAAGGGGAGTGATCCTGAGTTTATTGATAAACCCTTACAGCTTTCCAGACTGCGTGGTTATGATCTGATTTTGATACACCTTCGATCTGATTGCCGCTAACACGACCGGCGTATTTCCGGAAACCTGCATTGAAAGTGATCTGATCGCCTCTGAGTCTTCCTTCGTATATGGCTGTATTTCTTCCGCCTGTCGTAAGGGTTCCGGTGACAATCTGGTATTTCTGATGCAGAACCAGTTCTCCTTCCGGAAAATGCCAAGTGCCCTCAACCTTTGCGGGCACTATCCAGAGGAGGGCGTCACAGTATGAACGGCATGGTCTTGCGCTGTGAGCAGTGTCGTCGGGGACCCATTCCCCCATACCGAAACTGTTGGATACGATTCTGGTTCCCGGCTTTAATTCCATGAAAACAGGAGCCAGTTTTACATTAAGTGATGGGAGCAGGAACATTGTAATGACAGTTGCCTCCGACAGATCGGCTTCAAAAATATCACCCTCGATAAATTCCACCCTGCCGGCCACCCCTTCTTCTTCAGCCAGTATTTTCGAATATTCAACCAGGTCATGGTTATATTCAATCCCCCTGCCCCTTGCGCCCCGTTTAGCCGCTGTAATTACCGAACGGCCATCGCCTGAACCCAGGTCAATCACAAAATCATCCGGAGTGACATTCGCAGCCGTCAGCATAGCCTCAATAAGCGGCTGGGGCGTGGGTATCCATGTCACATCCTTTCCATCCTGACCATAAATGGGTTTGTTAACTTCAACAGGCTGTATCTCCTGGGCGGTGAGTAAATTGCCGGTCCAGGACATAAGAAGCATTATTAATGTTGCACTGAAATAATTGGTTTGATGCATATTACAGGTCTTCTTTATCAGGGTAGAGTGTACCCCCCTTGGTCAGCCACGATACGCCGAAGGCCACAAGGGCAACCGTCTCGGCCCAGAAAATAAAGGGAGTTGACATGTGGTCCGAGCGTTTAAAAATAAGATAGATCAATAGGGCTATCAGGGATGCAGTCATTACCACGCCACACATAATATAGATCCTGTTCCTGATAATTTTTCGGGAAGTGGGGTTGCTATCATCCTTTGTGAAGAGAAAGAGGGAAAATACGACCAGGCAACTCAGAAGGAGCCCGGCAGCAGCGAAGTGAATATAGTCTGATACTCCTGTCATCCCTGTCTCTGATGCCGGGAAGAAAGCTACCAGCAAAGCAAAGAAACCCGCCAGATTGGCTGTAATATTGTCCCACCTGTCATAACCGCTGTAGAAGAAGAGGAACACGGCCACGGCACAAAGTCCGCCTACAAGAACATCCCTCATCGGGGTGTGGTAATAGAGGCTTATCGAAGGCTTACCGGGGCCGCCACCAAAGATTAATGTATTACCAAGCAGAAGTACAAAAGGAAGCAAAATGCCGATCCATCCTACGGCTTTTCGCAGGGCCAGGTAGGAGTAAGTCAATCTCTTATACTTGTCAGGTAGATGCAATTCCATTTTTGTAAGCGGTGTTACACAAAAATAAAAAATATCCTGTCATTTCAGGGGATTACCTGGGAATCATGCAGGAGGTAACAATTAATTTTATTTAAGATTTGCCTGCAGCGTTTGAGGTCTTGTTTACGTATTAATAATATAACCTGAAATCAATTAAGGACCACAGATTATTAATTACAAGTAAAGAAAATGAGAAAGATAATTGTTGCAATGGCATCTGTTGCATTGATGGGAATCCTCAGCACATGCGAAAAGCAGCCCGCTGAACCCGATCTTACGCCAAAAAGCATTACTCTTACAGGGGCGGCACCACAGGCTATACAGAGCAGTAATGATTTCGGGATCGGGCTTTTCCGAAAGGTAGCTGAAACCGATAACAAGAACCTAATGCTTTCGCCGCTGAGCGCAAGCACGGCTCTCACAATGCTTCTTAACGGCTGTGGGGGAGATACCTATACACAGTTGCAGGGGACACTTAATTATCCTGTCGGCATGACAATAGGAGAGATCAACGAAGCTTACAAGAGCCTTGTTGACCAGTTGCTGAAAGCTGACCCGAAAGTAAAACTCGCACTGGCAAATGCAATTTTCTATCGTAACGGTTTTGTAGTCAAAGCGCCATTCCTTTCCACCATGAGCAATGACTACGCGGCTACGATTGACGGGCTTGATTTCTCGGCCCCGTCAGCCCTCACAACAATAAACAAATGGGCAAACGACAATACGGCCGGCAAGATCCCCAAAGTCCTTGATGGGATATCAGGTAATGCTGTCATGTTCATCATGAATGCCCTTTACTTCAAAGGCGACTGGAGCTACCAGTTCGACAAGTCGGAAACACAGAACAGACCCTTCCATCCCGATGGTGGCGCAATGGTCAATGTCAGTACAATGAAGAGCGAGGTGGGGACGAGGGTCTTTTACGGCGGGAACTACAAAGTAGTGGAGATGCCCTACGGGCGCACTAATTTCACGATGGTTGTCGTGGTTCCCACAGAAACGCTGGGGTCATTTTACACATCATTGACCCCGCAGGTATGGGATGAGATAACTTCAGGATTAGATGAGAAGGATGAGTTCGGAAAACTTATCGTCTATATGCCGAAGTTCAAATTTTCATATGAGAAGTACC
>JAWOIF010000035.1:0-2976 GCA_046484805.1 Bacteroidales bacterium | reverse complement strand
CTCCGTTGAAACCCGGACCGATCTTGAATTTTGATTCCGAGAGAGCAGATACATACCTCAGGGGAAAAACATCCCTGAAACAGATCTCGATCAAAATATCGAATCCGGGCTTTATAAAATGTTCTGACTCTTTTGTCTTCGGCATGTATAAGTAAGAGTAATCTTCACGTTTAAGGCAATTGAGATACCTGAGGGCTGTCAGCTTGTCTGGTAATTCCTTTTCTCCAAAAAAACCAAGGATATCAGTCTTTATCCCTCTTTCGCTCATCTGGAACATAAAATCGCTGATAGGAGAGAGGTCGTCGACATTCTCTATATCCCAAAGAATACCAATAGTTTTAGCCTCAGAAATATTAATGAACCGGCGAAATCGCTGCAATTTCGACGCTCTCTTCCTTAACCTCCGGTTCCCTTCAAATAATCTCAATCTCCTGAAAAGTTCCATACTGCAAACCTACCGTTTTTTTTATTAAAATAGTCGACTTCTTTCACTATTGTGATCACTTGATCATTTCCAGAAATTTATCTTCTGTAAAGATGGGAATTCCCAGTTTCAGTGCCTTCTCAATTTTTGACGGACCCGGTTTTTCACCGGCAAGTATAAAGCTGGCTCCAGAGGTTACCGATGACAGATTTCTGCCCCCGAGTCTTTCTATCATCTCTTTGTATTCATCTCTTTCATGCTTAGAAAAGGTGCCTGTAATTACAATGTTTTTGCCTGATAATACTTCAGCCCCCCGACCTTCCTTTTCCTCCTTACCGGTTGATAGCCTCAGGCCATATGCTTTGAGCCGTTCTACGATTGAGATATTGTCCCGGTCATTGAAGAAATACCTGATGCTCTCCGCCGTTTTTGGCCCTATATCGGGGACATTCTTGAGTTGCTCGACAGATGCATTGATCAGCTTATCAATGTCTTCGAAATGCGATGCAACAGTTCGGGCAGTGGTTTCGCCTACATGCCTTATTCCAAGAGCAAATATGAGTCTGTGAAAAGGCGTATCGACTGAATTCCTGACAGATTTGATAATGTTGTTTGCAGATTTTTCTCCAAGCCGTTCAAGTCGGGAAATCTTATCGACGGTAAGATCATATAGGTCGGCACTGTTGCTGATGAGTCCATGTGCAAAAAGAAGCGCCACGGTCTCTTCTCCAAGACCATCAATGTTCATCGCCTTTCTTGAGATAAAGTGCTCAATTTTTCCTTTAATCTGAGGGGGACACTCTTTCTCATTTGGACAGTACCAGCCTGCTTCACCTTCTGACCTTTCCAATACTGTTTTGCATTCAGGACAGTGTTGGGGGTAAACAACTGAAACTGCATCTTTATCCCTTCCGGTAATATCAACTCCTATTACTTTGGGTATTATCTCACCTCCTTTTTCAATGTATACCAGGTCGTTAAAGTGCAGATCAAGTAGCTTTATCTGGTCTGCATTATGCAGTGATGCCCTTTTTACAATTGTACCGGCCAGAAGTACCGGCTCAAGGTTGGCCACGGGAGTAACTGCTCCGGTTCGGCCAACCTGGAAAGAAACACTGAGAATACGTGTTTTCTCCTGCGCGGCTTTATACTTGTAGGCTACAGCCCACCTGGGAGTCTTTGAGGTGAAACCCATCTCCTGCTGAAGGGTTATACTGTCAACCTTTACAACAACGCCGTCAATCTCGTAATCTATATCATATCTCTTACTCTCCCAGAAGTTAATATACTCAAGAACCTCATCAAGATTACTGCAGAGTTTCATTGAATCGGAGATTTTGAAGCCCCATGCCGAGGCAAGTCTCATGTTCTCGTAGTGACTGTCGGTGGGCAGGTTACTGCTTAGAAGATAATAGAGATAGCAGTCAAGAGGTCTCTGTGATACCATTTTCGGATCGAGAAGTTTAAGCGTACCGGCTGCCGCGTTTCTTGGATTGGCAAAAGGCTGTTCGCCTGACTCTTTCCTGGCTTCATTCATCTTTCTGAAGTCCTCCCTGTGAATAATTATCTCTCCGCGGATAACAAAATCATCAGGCATCCATTCTCCGTTCACACTTGCAGGTACAGTCTTTATTGTGCGTACGTTTGATGACACATCGTCACCTTTTTCACCGTCGCCCCTCGTTATAGCCCTTATAAACCTGCCTCCGGTATATTTAATGCTTATTGACGCTCCATCGAGTTTAAGCTCACATACATATTTCGGGCCCTTCTGTGTAATCTTTCTGACCCTTTTATCAAATTCAGTAAGCTCCTCACGGCTGTATGTATTTGCAAGTGAAAGCATTGGGTATTCATGCGCAACCTGAACAAACTCTTTCAGAATATCACTGCCAACCTTCAGGGTAGGTGAATCGTCTGTTCTGAGTTCCGGATACCTTTTTTCAAGTGTTTCAAGTTCATTAATAAGAATATCATATTCGAAATCAGATATCTCAGGTCTGGTTTCCTTATAATAGAGGTCGTTATGGCGTTTGATCTCTCTCTTCAGATCTTCAATCCTCCTGCGGGCATTGTCAATTCTCATCCCTGTTTCATTTAATTGGCTCAATATGGATTGTGGTTTCTATTCCAAACTTTTCCCTGATTCTATTCTCTATCTTATCGGCTATTTCATGTCCTTTATCAATGGACATATCACCCGGAAGCCGGAGATGAAAGGTCAGTTCAGAGTGAGAAATATAGTTATGATAATGAAAATGGTGAAAGTCCCTGGCATATCCTCCAACCTCATTTCCGATAATCCTGATCTCCTTTATAAGGGATGGATCGAGCGGTTCCCCAAGAATAGAACTTATTGACCCGGTAACTATCTTTAATCCTGCGTATCCTATCAATAATGAGACTATAGCAGCCAGCAGACTGTCTATCCACAAGATATGATCTGCCAGAAAGATTCCAATAAGTATTACCAGTGATGAAGCAGCATCACTGCGGTGGTGCCAGCCGTCTGCCTTCAGCACTTCCGATCCGGACTTCCTTCCCATACGGAA
>JAWOIF010000237.1:0-2651 GCA_046484805.1 Bacteroidales bacterium | reverse complement strand
ACGAGAAATTCCGTAATAAATTCCGCATATTATGCCGTAAAGCATACTAAAGGATTTCTAGCTAGCAGCCTGGCCCGCATCTTATTGATTTGTTATATTGCGGCCCGTACCCAGACTAGAAAATTAATTCAACCAAAATTAAAAGACAAGTATCATGGAAACACTAAGCAACTGGTCCGATAAAATAATTCCCTGGCTTCTGTCAAACGGAGTACGCATAATTCTGATCGCCGTAGCAGCTTTTCTGCTTGACAAAATTCTCACAAGAATCATAACGCGTACGATCAGTGCAACGGTTAAGGGGGACGAAAATACATCTACGGAGTCAGAGAAAAAGCGTAAGGACACACTCGTAAGGATATTTAACGGTGCAGTCAATATACTGATCATTATCGTTGCCATTATGATGATCATTCAGGAACTGGGCATTGAGGTAGGTCCGCTTCTTGCAGGTGCAGGTATTGTTGGTCTGGCCGTAGGTTTCGGAGGACAATATCTGATAAGGGATATAATAACCGGACTCTTCCTTATGCTGGAAAACCAGTATCGCATTGGTGATGTTGTGAATATCGAAGGATTAAGCGGTGCGGTTCAGGATATCAGCCTGAGGAAAACAACTCTCAGGGACCTCAACGGCACTGTACATCATATACCTCACGGATCGATAACCAAGATATCGAACCTCTCGAAAGACTTTGCAAGGGTGAATCTTGATTTGGGGGTTGCCTACAGAACAAATCTGGAGCATCTCATAGAGGTGATCAACAGGACAGGCAATGAACTGGCCGCTGATCCTGCCTTTATGGATGCGATTATCACTCCGCCGCAGTTCCTGAGAGTAAATGAATTTGCAGACTCTGCAATAATGGTGAAGATACTGGGAGATACCAAGCCACTCAGGCAATGGGAAGTGACAGGCGAGTTGCGAAAGAGGCTTAAAATAGCCTTTGACAGGGAGGGTATCGAGATCCCGTTCCCCCAGAGGGTCATTCATCAGCCGAAGGAGTAAAAGCAAAGGCCGGTCTGTTGAACCGGCCATTGTTTATGAAGCATTCTGCCTGATTCTTTATTTGGGCTTTTGCACTTTCAGTTCATGCTTCAGGAGGAACTCGACAGGGACCGTGAAACCTACATCCACCGGTTTCCCATGTTGCGTGCCGGGTTTCCAGTCGGGCATGCTTTTGATTACCCTCACTGCCTCTGCATCAAGCAACGGGTGAGCCGATTTTGCAACTCTCACATCTGATACCTTTCCGTTGGCCCTGACAACAAAGCCGACCGTGACCATTCCGTATACTTTCTGAGCGCTTGCCTCGGCAGGATAGCTGACATTATTCATTATCCATGCCATCATGGCTTCCTCTCCCCCCGGGAATAGCGGCATTTCCTCCACTACCACAAATACTTCCTTTTCCCCGTCAGTCTTCTTACGACTATCCGCTCCTGTACCTGATCCCTGGCCCGAGGCTTTTTTAGTAGTAATCTCAATCACGCCTTCCTTCCCCTTTTCACCGTAAGCTTTTACAGCCGACTCGCCCTTAATTACATTTATTGAGGCGATCTCTTCGGAAGGAATTTCCGAGAAAGGTTTTTTGCTAATGACTCCGTCAATAACAACCAGGGGATTCCCGGCCAAAGCCGATGGCGGTGGCGGTGGTGGCGGGATATCAGCATAATCTGCGGGAGGAGGTGGTGGCGGCGGCGGGATAGAGGCATCGGCCGGATTTGGTGTACCCGCAACTACCTGCACCGTTTTCATGACTACCGCCTTCTTATTCATTCTGACCGTGATTTCCGGTCCTGCAGAGGCCTTCACCGCTGCAGTTTCATATCCCACAAATGATATAACAAGGACCGCGTCATCTGCCACATTTTCAAGAGCGAAGCGTCCCTGATTGTCTGTCGTGGTGCCCAGAGTAGTACCTTTGACGATAACAACTGCTCCTTCGAGCGGAGTGCCGGCCTCACTGAGGATAACTCCCTTAACTGATTTGGTGAACTCAGCCTGGACGGCGCTGGCAGGAGGTGAATCTGCTCCGGCTGAAGTAACCCTGTATTGCGGTTCCGCAAAGGCAAAAAGCACAATTGCAGCCACAGGAAGGATCAGCAGCAGCCTGAGCTTTCTGTAAGGTGAACTGATCTTATTTTTCATCATGGTAAATCGTTTTTTGTTTAGTGAAAAATTGAAAAAGTTGCCCAGATCAATTACAGGCGAACCCGCAATCTGGTTGAGAAGAGCAGCCCTGTACAGAACCGGGTCAGACGTGCGCTGCAGCGCCTCCGCATCGGCCAGGTACTCGTGGTTCTGCCTGACAAACCTGGAATAGATCCAGGCGGCAGGATTGAACCATTGAACTGCACAAAGAAAACCTGAGAGCAAGAGGTCCAGCCAGTGCTTCTGTCTGATATGCACCACCTCATGATTCATTATCTCTCTCGTTTCAGTATCGGAAACGGAAGGATTGACAACTACGAAAGAGAATAATGAAAAAGAAGATGGAAAATCAGACGAACGTATCAGCTTTACCGGATAGCCTGATACCGGCAGGGCCCTTTTTGCCACCTTTAATACAGGGACCATCTGTATGAAAAACCTGGCAGCAATGAACACAACCCCTGCCAGCCAGATACCATATATTAATAGGATCAAC
>JAWOIF010000080.1:0-3774 GCA_046484805.1 Bacteroidales bacterium | reverse complement strand
CTGACCTGTATAACCACCACCTCCGGGATACTGGTTTCCAATCCCTCCCGGGTGTTCTTTGTCATAATCCAGGGCCCTTGGATGCTCAGGATAAAGTCCAAACCTGTAGCCAAGTCTGAAAACCTCCTGCATAACAGCGAACATATTCACCTCACCTTCGTCAAAAAATACCTCTTCATACTTCACTATGGGCTCAAGGAGAGTGACATTACGATAATGCATATGGTTGATACGGTCGCGTGAACCAAGGTAACGGAGTACTTCCAGAGGATCCTCTCCCAACTCCCTGCAGACACCACAATCGTAAGTCATTCCGTTTGCCGGGCTGTCAACAATATCAATCAGCTTTTTCCAGTCATTGAAAGTTCCCATGATCTGCGCATGTCCGTATGAAATGGGGATTGGTGGATCATTAGGATGCAGTGCCAGGCGTACACCTGCCTTCTCCGCAACAGGTATTACTGCTTTAAGGAACCAGGTAAGGTTTTCCCACAATGCGTCGGCAGTCATCAGAGTTCCTTCATCCGGAGGAAGGTTTTTTCCCCTCTCATAGTCAAATGCTGTTGTCCCTGATCCTCCCCTGGCCAGCACTTCGTAATATCCGGCCATGAACCTGTGTGCGTAGAAATTGTATTCCACAACCGGAAGCCCTGCTTTTCCTGCAGCGACAATTGAATCCTGTATATTTCTTAACTCCTGGTCACGGCCCTCACGACCGTATATGATATTCTGATTTCCACCGATCATCATATTTATAACAGTCAGTTCCTCTTCTTTGAAAGTATCCATAATTTCGCGCAGGCTCTGTTCTGACCAGGGCACTTTCGGACCGCCCATTAAGACATAATCAACACCCACCTGTTTATACTTCTTCATCATTTTTGTATCACCAGCTCCTATGCCGACGCAAAGCTTAGGTTTGTCAGCGCCAAAAGTTACCGGCCATTGAATGGATTTTGATGTTGCAGGAGTGGTATCAGAGCCTTCTGTAGTTTCAGAGCTCCTGTTACCTGATCCTGAACAGGCACTTACACCTGTAACCGAAACAGCAGCTGCTATGGCTGCACTCTTCCTGATGAATTCTCTGCGATTGTCCTTCATGTTGGTAAAAATTAAATATTAAGACCTGAGATTCTACATTATATGAGTTATTACTTTTCTATCCACTCTGAATATACTCTCTTCATGGTTTCAGTCTTTTCAGGGTTTTCTGCCACAGCATTTGTCGTGAACATCATAACCCCGGTGGATGAACCTGCCGCTTCATCCGAATATTTCCAAATATAGTAATAAACTTCTGCAGCCCCTTAAAATACAGCGCCCCGTAAAGCAATATTGTCACCAGCCATATGACCGTCAGGTTAAAGATGTAAGTATCTGTTTCCATATTCCCTATTATTTTGGAAGGGGCAAAGAAATGAGAGCGGCCTGTTGCTGAGGAGGGCTTCATATAACCCGGATTCATCTTCTGTATTATTTTGTTCTGAGTGTAAATAACTTTCCCTGGATTTTCCTCGTCAAGTGCCAGCGACATCAGACTCTCATTTTCATAATTATCTCTGAGCCTTATTAATCCTTCTTTTCCAATAGTTGAAGCCAGGGCGCTCTCCACTGAGTCTTTTCGTGCAATACCATCCCTCAGCCTGCCCGTGAAATATCTCTTAAGAGAATCGATGTGTTTTCGGGTTTCTCTTTCTATTTCATAATTGAATTCCGTTTCTGTCAGCGACGATTTCCAGTTTCCCGGAGCTATTGAGGATAAATCAGACAACTCATCGATATGCCGGTTCAGTCTTTTCAGCTTTTTATTCAGTAAATCCCGGTAGTAAGCATCGTTCTTTGAATTTCCCGCACTGTCAGAGCAAATCCTGCATTTGTATAAATCTTTTGCAAGTTCATCAACCAGAAGGGCATAATACCCATTCTGCCTGGCAAAGGCATTGCTGTTGAAGAAGTGTTTTGAGTATTCATTATCCTTAAACTGCCTGACAGCTATCGCTTCAAAGGCCCACCTGGCAGTCATCAGATCGCCTATGACAGGTACATATTCCTGTGAGGCAAGCCTCCCTTTGTTTAGCTTGTCATACCTGACAAGGACTCCGCTTAACAACAACTGAGGGATGATGATAAAAGGGATAATAATGTAAATTGTTATTACAGAATTAAATGCAGATGAGATATTCAGTCCCAGCACATTGGCAAAACAGGATATGGTAAATAGCGCAAACCAGTAACTCAGTGTCATGCCCCTGATCTCAAGGATAATATTGCCTATAAGAATAAATGAAATAGTCTGAATTGCAGAAATCAGGAACATCATAATGATCTTCGAGTTGAGATAACTGAACCAGCTCAGGTTGAGAAATGATTCCCGCTTTAGTATTTTCCTGTCCTTCACTATTTCCTCAGAGGCGACCATCAGCCCTAAGAACATCGATGTAATGACACACATGAAAATATAAGCCGGTATATTATCATTGGCGCTGAACTTATAATCCTCCCCTTCAGAATATTTCAGAAACCAGGCAAGGATCAAAGCCAGCAAGGGTGAGCCGAGCAGGGTAATAATAATATATTGTTTATCTGCAATTTTCGATAGAAAGTCGCGGATAAAGAATATCACTGACTGGTTGAGCAAACCTGGAATGCTGTAGCTGTTAGCGGGGAGCTTCTGTTTCTCATCTGATAACTGAGGCAGGGCACCGACTGCTTCCTGCCTGTACTTGCGGGTCCACTCTTCCGGTGTCACTTTTCTTATCGCTGTCGGCCTGCCATGCTCATCGATTATCTTTGCCTCAACTATCTGAAGTATCTGATCAGCATTTACGCAGATGCACCGCGAAGGAAAGCAGGAGCCAGTTGCCGAACAGAAGCCAGAAATCCTTCCTGCGCAAAGCTTCCGCGGGTGACATCCCCTGGGGCTCGCCGGACTGGGCCATTCGAGAACCCGGATTCTCTTTCGGAACATCAACGTCCCCATCGGGGCGCAGCCCCATCGCCTCGGGGCTCGATCTGAGGACCAGGGCCATGGAAACCATTACGAGCCCGGCGACAATTCCCAGAACCCACAAAGAGATCCTCCAGTTGAACCGGGAAATCAACATCGCGGACAACGGGACTATGAAGATGGCCCCCACCCCGCCTCCCGACGAAGTTATTCCCACCGCGAGCCCTCTTTTCCTGACGAACCACCGGGAGGCGGTGGCGTTCACCACCGTGAAAACCGCCCCTGTGCCAAGCGCAAGCAGCAGACCATAGGTGAAGAGCAAATGCCATCCACGCCATGCCACAGCCGTGAGAATCAAACTGGCGGCTGTAAAAACCCCCATCAGTGCCGTCACGGCCCTCGGCCCCCACCGGTCCGACACCCAGCCGCCGCCTATGGAGACCGCGCAGCAGAGCATCATGTAAATGGAAAAAATTCCCGAGGTCATCGTCCGGTTCAGGTTGAATTCCAGTTCAAGGGACGTAAAGAACACGCCGAAGGAAAGCCTCGTGCCCAGGGCCATGAAAGCCACCGCGAACCCTGCGCCTGCAACCGCCCATCCGTAGAAAAACTTCGGCCGGGAAAGGCACCGACCGCTCGGTTCAGGTGTCAACCGCCTACCTCTGTGCACCGGCGCGCGGGGCATCTTCGATCACGCGAAAAGCCGAGGGGCCTACCACCGGATGCATGCCGTTTTCGAGGCGCACCACGTAAAATTCCAGCACAGAGCCCACTGGAACCAAAATTTCACCCTTGACCCCGATATACCCTTTTGTCATGATGACCGG
>JAWOIF010000168.1:0-21115 GCA_046484805.1 Bacteroidales bacterium | reverse complement strand
TCATCGGTGAAATTAGGAGGATTAACTCCGGCGGTGGTTTCCCAACTGGTTGTAGATGAGGGCTCACCCGAACCAGTATAATAATATGCGACAGGAATGCTTATCCTAACCTGTCCACTCGCACCGTTTCCGCCGGCCCTGTTAGCCGTTCGTCTGTGTCCCCCTGCCCCTGCTCCACCGGGGGCAGTCCCCGGCTGCCCTACGGCATTTCTACCTCCGTTACCACCTGCCCCGCCATCAGTTACAGCCGCTCCTCCGGTACGTCCCGTGCCCGGATTTCCGTCTGAGCTAATACCTGCACTGCCTCCGCCACCTCCGCCACCGGATGTGCCAGCTGTGCCTGAAATTCCGGCAGCACCATTACCTCCGATATATGTTCCGCCGACTCCACCTGATCCGCCTGAACCACTGGCGTTAGTTGACATATTTTGTCCAGCTCCTCCTCCTCCGGCTGAAACAGGAACAGTTGAGTAAAATACAGTACTGCCTCCGGCGGTTGCAGCTGCTCCTCCGGCGGTACCACCGGTGCCACCGGCACCCACAGTAAATGAGATCACTGAGCCAGGTGTCACTGCAATAGCTGACAGGGTGTAGCCACCACCACCGCCGCCGCCGCCGGCAGCACCGTTAGTGGCCCGTCCAAATCCACCACCGCCACCGCCTCCCCAGCATTCTACTATCAGAGTTGTTACACCGGCCGGAACGGTAAATGTGCCGCTTGAAGTAAAAGTCTGACTCTGACCTGTTGCTGACTGATGAGTTAATGTGAAACCCAACAACAGGGCAGCAGCCAAATTTAAAATTCTGTTATAATGGCCTCGTCTAGTCATCTTCTTCAAAATTTTAAGTGGGGCATTTCTGCCAGCAGGTTTTCCGTCATCGTAAAACCAGCTCTGCCTCGGCATATAGTTCAGGCCTCATATCTGAAGGTGAAGAATATGTTACCCGTAGTCTGCCAGCAGTGAAATCCACTCCAGGAACCGGGTTGAGATTCATCCTGAAACGGCGAAGTGTATTCGGAGTATAGACTGCCAGTCCGTTTGCAATGCCAACTCTTGTGATGGTTCCCTGAGGAGATATATGATCTATTGCAATATCTCCATAGACTGACATGTTGCCGGTGCGCCTGAATGCCATGCTGAGCATGGGTGTTGTACCACCAGCCGTCTCAACCGACAGATCAGTGAGTGTAACCGCGGTATTCGATGTCCCTACCCTTATAATAACCGGAACTGTAATTCCAAAAACAGGTGTAAGCACTACCGAAATTCCGGAAGTATCTCTGGCGGCACCAGCATCTCCCAATGGTCTGGCATCCGGTACAGCCCTGAAATAGAAATGTGATCGGTATTCTCCCGGTTCCAGGCCACTGCCCCTGGTAAGCTGCACTTTCACAACCTGGGCCTCATTGGGCCCGAGTGTTACCGACCGGGGGAAAAATCTTATGTGCCTGTCGGCAAAGCGCTGGCCGGGATCGGGCTCTGTTATGGTCTCAAACCCACCCTCATCGGTCATCCTGATCTGTACAATCGATATGGCATAGGTGGCTGTATCGGAACCAGTGTTGGCAAGGTTCATATCTATTGTCCGTATTGAACCCTCAAATACTGCCCGGCGCGGTGTAATCAGCAGGTTGCCCTGTGCATGAACATCAGCCCCAAAAAATACTGAGAATCCTGACATTGCTGCCAGGAGTACAATAAATGCAACAGGACCTGGCAAGGCCGGTAGCCTGAACTTGAACAGCGATATGGTCATTAAGTCTGATATTGGTTTATAAATTCTCTTTTTAAAATCAGTTGAAGTCAAAGGTAATGTTATAAGTTCCGGTGTATACTCCAACAGGATTATCATTAAGGGTGCCAATTTTTAAGGTGGCCCCGACATATACCACCTGAACACCATTCTGAAGCACCCCTGTACCAACTCCGTGAGCCGGTACTGAAATCCAGTCATCAACCCTCATGGTTCTGGCACTTCTGGTATGAGTAAGGTAAACCGGAGTGGTAGGCAGCGATACCGAGAATGCTGCTTCGGAATCTCCTGTCAGGTAGAAACTGGCAGCACTGTGCAGTCCGGTGCCGGCATAAACACTGCCAAGTACCATAACCGTATTCTGTGGCGTCAGTACTATCTCTCCTCCCTGTGGCCCGGGTGAGAATCGCCCGAAGTTCATCTGCGATGTCTCACTGGCCGAAAAGACAGGTATAATCTCGGCAATTATATGACCGGTAGCACTGACAGAGCCAACCTGTGCTTTCGTCACTGCTGCAGTGGTAAATAATAATACGGCAAGCCCGAAAAATATTTTCCTGAGCCTCCTCATAGTGCTTTTGGTTTTGATTCTCTAGTTGTAATTGACAGTTACAGTAAAGGGTGTTCCTGAGACGTAGGTTCCTGAAGCTTGGTTAATGCCAACATTCAGGGTTGCTCCTACCTGCAGGGTCTGGTTTCCTGAGCCGTCAAGGGTTCCGGTTCCGTCGGGGGTACTTGTAAAGGTATCAACCGTCATAGTGTTTGCACCCGATGTAACTGTGGTAGCTGCAGCCGGCAGAGTTATGACATATGTATACGCCGGTGTTCCCGTAACTGTGAAAACGGCTGATGAAACGGTTCCGGGTACCGCAGGAAGGGTAACACCACCGGTAGGAGTACGGGTTCCTGCCGGAGCAAGAATAACTGTTCCGGCAGTTGCACTTACGGCAATATTGCCAAAATTCATGTCGGTGGTGTTTGCAATTGAGATTGGAGTCACGATTGTGGCCGTTGCTGTCGCCGTTGCTTCGACCTGGCCGGTAACATTTGCTGAGAATACAGCAAATACGATTACTGTTGCAAAAAATGCATAGATCCTTGTTTTCATTTTACAAAATGTGTTTAACTGTTGGTTGTATATTCAACTGGTTCATTTAATTAATTCCTGATTTTCGATTGAAAGTTCGTCATTTATTTCATATGTCGGTAGCAAAAATAGAAATTCTTTATGATTATTTGTTACCCTAAAGGTTTGAAAGAGAATATTTTTTGACCAATTATCCCACACAATAGACGAACATACTAAAATTTCATGTTAGAAACGGGCAGACATGGCAGTATCTCTATCTGGGTTAGGTTGCTGAACCATCATGGCTATAAAGCCTGGTTTTTTGGCAAAGTGAAGAAAAATTCCGAGCCCTTACCCGGCTCTGACTCGAGCCAGATCCGGCCACCAAGCAGCTCGACATAAGACTTTGCTACAGAGAGACCTATACCCGTCCCTCCGTACTCAGATGCAATCTCCGGGGAGGCCTGCCGGAACCTTTCAAATATTATCTCATGTGCCGCAGAATCAATACCTGTTCCGGTGTCTCTCACACAGAACAGGAAGTGATTTCCTTCGTCCCTGCACGTGATGGTAACTGAACCCTCTCTTGTAAACTTTACGGCATTGCCGGTAAGGTTCGACAGTATCTGCATCAGCTTTGTCTCATCGGTCACTGCCTTTAATCCCACTCCTTCAGGCAGATATTCCACATTAATTATCACACTATTTCTGTCGGCCTGGTACCTGAACTGATTTGCCATGTGATCAAGCAAGGTGTTGATATCGGTCTGCTTCACTTTTACGGTAACCTCACCAGCCTCAATGGAGGCAATATCAAGTATATCATCAATCATCGACAATAACTGACCGCTGCTTCTCGAAATAATGTCTTTGAAATTCCTCTTATCCTCCTCAGGAATATTCTCGCTCACCATCATATCGGAAAACCCGATGATGGCGTTTAGCGGAGTGCGGATCTCGTGTGACAGGTTGTTAAGGAAAGCCGTTTTTAGCCTGTCACTCTCTTCTGCCTTCCTCTTGGCCTCCAGAAATGACTCCTGGCTGCGAAACAACACAGCTATCAGCAGAGTAGCCAATGGATAAATAACAATTACGGGAAGGACGATCTGTGGAAGTATCTCCCTTGCCGACCCTGCGGGCAGTGTAGCTGTAAGCATGAGCATTATCAGATGAACCACCACCCCGGTTCCATATATGAACAGCAGGTGTGAGGCCCAGCCATACCTTCTGCGCAAATAGAAAACCACGGTGCCAATAATGGCCGACTCGGCTATTACCGATACTCCCATTATGGTACCCACACCGCCCATGTAAATGCGATATACTGCAGAAACAACGCCGGAGACACCTGCAGTGACCGGTCCGCCAAACATCCCCGCGACGACCAGCACTATCGACCGTCCGTCAAAAATAATACCCTCGGTTGCCGCTACTGAATTCATCATGCCCACAATAGCCACAATGCCGAAAAGTATTCCCGATAGTAACTGATAACATAATGAGTTCTTTCCGGTGTACCTGTTCAGGAAGCTGTAGATGACAGCAAGGCTTACCAGCAGAGTGATATTATTTAGTATCGATATATACATATTCCCGGATAAGGGTTATTCTCAGACACATACTGATGCTTCCGTAAAAATAGACTCATTTTTTGACAATAAGTCGGTTTTGCCGTAAATTATTGCCTTTAATAACAACCATATAAATCCCCGGCGCCCATCCCGGTGTTAAAATTTCATTGTGGATTCCGGTAACCAGTCTTTGGTACATTCTCCTGCCAGACATATCTGTAATGGTAATCTCATCGGCATAGAGGTGCGCCGGCACGTCAATGAACAGCCGGTCACTGAACGGAACCGGATAAACAACTGCATCATTATCATCAAATACACCTGCCACTGCCGTCTTGTTCATCAGAATATCCTGACCGGGATCGATTACAATCTTCACGGGCCTGTCATATGACGGTATCACAAAGAGCTGCTCATTGCTCCTCCAGTCAAGGGTCGTATCGCTGGAATAACTCTCATATTCGACTCTCACCTTCACTCTCATCCTGAAAAAGGGATTCGACGGGTCTGAAGGAGTCTGCCTCAATGTCAGACTGGTATGATCAACCTTTCTTACAAAACCGGCATGCACCGTAGGAAAACCCTTTCCAAAGTACCACTGATCAAAAAACCACCTGTAGTCATTACCGGTATGCCTATTGACCACATCCATAAAATCGAGTCCGGTTGCAGTGCTGTCAGCGAATTCTCCCAGATACTGCCTGATAGCTCCAAAAAACAGGTCGTCGTCTCCGATCTCCCGGCGAAGCATGTGAAGCAGTGCTGCCCCTTTCTTGTAGCTCAGGGCGCTGCTGAATATTCTCGACTCGTTGAGTGCCTCGGAAGGCGTCAGATAAACGGCTCCGCCCGGAATTGTCTTTGCCCTTTCATATGTCGTCGCGAGCCAGATTCGCGCTGCTGCATCCTGACCGGTAAACTCATAGGCCAGATACTCGCAGTATGATGCAAAACCCTCGTTAATCCATATATCCTGCCATGTAGCGCAGGTAACATAATTGCCAAACCACTGATGCGCCAGCTCATGCGCTATAAGCCAGAAGTTGAAAAACCCCATCATGGTAATGGTCTGGTGTTCCATCCCGCCATTGAACGGCGCCATAACGTGTCCGTACTTCTCACCGGCGAAAGGATAGGGAATAAACAGGTCTGAAAAGAGCCCTATCAACATGGGCGTCATGTCAATTGCATCCTTATAGGTATCAAGACATCCGGGAGAGTTATAGATATAGTTAGGCTGAGGAACCCGGGTGCCACTTACATCTGCCGTAAGATCATACTGAATATAATTACCCACCGTCAACGAAATGAGATAGTAAACTATAGGATAACGACTCTTCCACTCAAACCGCCGCCTGTCGGTTCCAACATCAACAACATCTGAAAGCACCCCGTTGGAAATCCCCTGCAACGGTTTCGGTGCAGTAATATATATGTATGCCGAATCGGCCTTATCTCTCAGATCCTGCTTTACCGGGAACCACTCATAGGCATGAAATGACTCCGAAAGTGTCCAGATTATCGTCTGGCCCCACGTCGCACTGGTAGTGCGGTTTATGCCACCTCCGCCCGGAGGTATTCCTGAGTAGAATACTTTAAGGTCAAGCAGAGTGCCGGCATTGACAGGCCCTGCCAATGAAACCTCAAGATAATCAGAGTCATGTGAGAATGTTGCAGGCAACCCGTTTACAACAACCTCCGAAACATCAAGGCTTTTAGTCAGCTGAAGAACTATTTTGGAGACACCGTCGGCCACCACCTCCACTTTGATAAGCGTATTTCCGGAAAGAAAAAGTGAACTGGCAGTGGTCTCAAGGTCAATATGGTAAAATTTGACATCATATTTGGCCATTTCAACATTCTTCGCCTCAGGGCCGGACTCTCTCCCGCCTACCCCGCAAACATCGTAAACTACACATAACAAAAGAGTTATAAACACAACTCTGCTAACTAAAAGGCCGGCACGATTGAATTGATACGACATCGCAAATATCAGATATCAGCTCCTTAGCATTTCCCCCCAAATTTAACAGTTTGAATGAAATTGATACCATCGAAATTTCATTTGTTACATTATTCCGCAATTTCCTTCCGACAGACAGTTTAATCTCCCCTCATGACTATCATCTCTATTTAGTATATTTGCCTTTGAGCAACAGTACCTGAAAAAGTATGGGCAACAGCACTGAAAACAAAAATAATTTCGGGACTCCGCCGGTTTACTTTACCGCTATATCCACAATACTCGGTGCAATACTCTTTCTCAGGTTCGGGTTTTCGGTGGGAACACTGGGCTTCTGGGGTACAATACTGATCATCGTCCTCGGACACCTCGTTACAATTCCCACGGCCCTGGCAATCTCCGAACTGGCAACAAACAAGAAAGTGGAAGGCGGCGGTGAGTACTTCATAATCTCACGCTCATTCGGCCTCAATATCGGGGGAACCATAGGTATCGCCCTCTTCATGGCACAAACCATCAGCGTAGCTTTCTACGTCATTGCATTTACCGAGGCATTCAGCTTTTTCTTTGTCTGGATGGAAGAGGCACACGGTATATTATTGCCACGGCAGGCAGTCAGCATACCCGTGATGATACTGCTGTCGATACTCATACTCAAGAGAGGAGCCAACCTTGGCATGAAAACTTTGTACTGGGTTGTCGGTATCATGTTTATAGCACTCCTGCTATTTTTCCTGGGAACACCGGGGAAACCTGACGGGGAATCCTACTGGCACGCAAATGCCACCTTCAGGAACATGGATAATTTCTTTATCGTCTTTGCAATTATATTTCCGGCCTTTACAGGAATGGCTGCCGGAGTAGGATTATCGGGTGATCTCCATCAACCCGCAAAATCTATTCCGTTAGGTACAATTGCAGCAACAGCAACAGGAATGGTCGTATATATCTTTGTCTCCCTAAAGCTTGCCATATCGGCCGGAACGGCAGAACTGACGGATAACCAGCTGATAATGTCGAACATCGCACGTTACGGTTCATTCGTTATTCCCATCGGTCTGGCTGCCTCAACAATCTCTTCAGCCCTGGGTTCTGTTATGGTCGCTCCCAGAAAACTCCAGGCATTGGCCAACGATGCAACATTCCCCTCAGAAAAACTAAACAACTGGCTCAGAGCAGCCAGGAAAAAAGACAATGAACCGGTCAACTCTTCGATTATAACAATTCTGATTGCATTCCCGTTCGTTGCACTCGGGACCATTAACGCCGTAGCCGAAATCATCTCAATGTTCTTCATGGTAACTTATGGTTCTCTATGCCTTATCTCATTCCTGAACCATTTTGGCTCATCCCCGTCCTACAGACCATCGTTCAGGTCAAAATGGTACATATCACTCACCGGTTTTATAGTGGCAGTATGGGTAATGTTCAAAATCAACCTGCTCTATTCAATATTGGCCCTGATACTGATCTCGTTGATCTATTACGTCATACAGAGATATCACAAGAACAGGCGGGGCCTGGAAGCTATATTCGCCAATTCGGTTTTCCAGGTGAACAGAGACCTGCAGGTATTTCTTCAGCAAAAAGGAGGCAGAAAACTTGCAAGGGAATGGAGACCCTCTATTATATGTATATCGGAAAACTCTTTCGAAAGAAAAGCTGCTTTCAACGTAATGAACTGGATTAGCCACCGTTACGGCTTCGGCACATACCTGCACCTCATTAAAGGTTATTATTCGAAACAGACCGTCGAACAGGCACGGTTGGAACTGAAAAAACTGATCAGACTCTATGGCAAAAGAGGTAACCATGCCTATATCGATACTATAATATCACCCTCATACACATCTGCAATCGCCCAGGCAATTCAGGTTCCCGGGATTTCAGGGATGGAAAACAACCTGGTCATGTTCGAATTTGACAAAGAGAACCCCTCAGGCCTGCCAGGCATAGTCGAAAATTATGCACTGGTAAATGCGGGAGGATTTGATGTCTGTATCATCGCTTCTGACAATAAAGAGGTAAACCCTGACCAGGAGATCCATATCTGGATACAATCGATAGATACCGAGAATGCAAACCTTATGATCCTCCTCGGTTTTATTATCACGGGGCACCCGCGATGGAATAAATCAAGCCTCCGTATCTTTGAGATATGTAACCGTGAAAATGTTGAATCTACAAAGATCAGGATGAAGCAGATTCTTCATGAAGGCAGGTTGCCGATAACTGAAAAGAGTATCGAGGTTATTGTACCGGAAAGTGACCCGGCTCCAAAGAAGATTATCAACTCCCGATCAGCAGGAGCAGCCCTTACAATAATAGGCTTCAGGGGTGATACAATCAGAAAAACAGGTGAGAAGGTGCTCACAGGATACGATAATATCGGAACGATACTTTTCGTTAATGCATACTCAGAAAAAGAGCTTGGCTAAAAAGCCGTAATGAGATATATCTGCTTACTCTTATTCTATATCTTTGCTTCTGATAGGAAACCCTGAAGCAAACTGCATGAAAACAGACACAAAAATTAACAGCTTCGGCACAGCACCTGTTTTTTTTACAGCCATCTCAACAATATTGGGAGCAATCCTGTTCCTGCGCTTTGGCTTCGCGGTAGGAACACTGGGCTTTTGGGGTGTTGTTTTGATTATTATTCTCGGGCATATGGTTACCATACCGACCGCCCTGGCTATCTCTGAGCTTGCCACCAACAAGAAGGTCGAGGGTGGCGGTGAGTATTTTATTATATCCCGTTCTTTCGGACTGAATATCGGAGGAACCATAGGAATTGCCCTTTACCTGTCACAGGCTATCAGCGTTGCCTTCTACGTTATAGCATTTACGGAAGCCTTCAGCTTCCTTTTCGACTGGGTTGAAAAAACCGCCGGATTTGTACTTCCCAGACAGGTAATAAGCATACCAGCAATGACTACACTTGCATTCCTGATACTTAAAAGAGGCGCAAACCTCGGAGTTAAAGCTCTTTACTGGGTCGTGGGAATACTGTTCATTGCTCTAATGATGTTTTTTCTGGGCAAACCTGCAGAGCCAGCCACAGAGTTATTTTGGGAATCAAATTCACCCATAAAGAACATGGACAGCTTCTTTATAGTCTTCGCTATTGTGTTTCCTGCCTTTACAGGTATGACTGCAGGTGTCGGACTCTCAGGAGACCTGAAGAAACCATCAAAATCAATTCCTATTGGCTCTGTGGCAGCTACTTTTACAGGCATGATCGTCTATTTCTTTGTTATATATAAACTCTCAATTTCAGCAAGTTCACAGGAATTGACGGAAAACCAACTGTCAATGGCGACAATTGCTTTAGGCGGCGCACTGGTAATTCCATTGGGACTGGCAGCTTCAACAATATCATCTGCACTCGGATCGGTAATGGTGGCTCCCCGTACACTACAGGCCCTGGCAAACGACTATACATTCCCGTCGAAAAGGCTTAACAACTGGCTCAGGGCTGGCAGACCGTCTGATAACGAACCGGTAAACGCCTCTATTGTAACAGTGGTGATCGCCATGACATTCGTGGCAATGGGATCGGTAAATGCCGTCGCCGAGATTATATCGATGTTCTTTATGGTAACCTATGGCTCGCTCTGCCTTATATCATTCCTGAATCACTTCGGATCGTCACCTTCATACAGACCAGCATTCAGATCGAAATGGTTCATATCTCTTACCGGTTTTATTGTCGCTATCTGGGTAATGTTTAAAATAAATGCCCCATATGCAATAGCTGCCCTCGTGCTTATAACCATGGTATATATATTCATTCATAACTACCATAAGCGGCGTCAGGGACTCGAAGCTATCTTTGCCAACGCTATGTTCCAGATAAACCGTAACCTGCAGGTGTACCTTCAGAAAAAGGGAGGAAGGAAACTCTCAAAAGAGTGGAGACCATCGGTTATTTGCATATCAGAAGAATCGTTTGAAAGAAGGGCTGCATTCGATATGTTAAACTGGATTAGCTACACCTACGGATTTGGAACATATTTGCACCTTATTAAAGGCTATTACTGCACTCAGACTGCCGAACAGGCCAGATCAGAGTTAAAAAGGTTAATAAGAATCTACGGTAAACATAATCAAACCTACATCGATACAATCATATCTCCTTCATACACCTCGGCCATTGCACAGGCAATACAGGTGCCGGGAATATCGGGCATGGAAAACAACATGGTCATGTTTGAATTCGACAAGGAAAACCCCAAAGGGCTGCCGGGAATACTCGACAACTATGCACTGATCAATTCAGGTGGCTTTGATGTATGCATCCTCTCTGCGTCAAGAAGAAATATTGATTTTAAAAAAGAGATACATATCTGGATACAGTCTATCGATACCGAGAACGCCAATCTTATGATATTGATAGGCTTCATAATAACCGGACACCCGGTATGGAAAAAATCCAGAATCCGCATTTTTGAAATATGCAGTGAAGAAAGCCTCGGTAATACAAAAGAGAGAATGAAACAACTCCTGCTCGAAGGCCGCATGCCAATTACCGAAAAAAATATTGAAATAATAGTCAGGGAAACCGGAGCCTCTTCAAAAAGTATTATCAACGAAAAATCAGCCGACGCAGCCCTGACACTTGTCGGATTCAGAAGCGATACAATAAGAAAGAATGGTGAAAAGGTGCTATCGGGATACGACAACATCGGAACTGTCCTCTTTGTAAATGCAGCCACTGAAAGAGACCTGGACTGATAAAAACTCTGCATTAAGACACCATTCCCTTTATCCCCTCCTTTTGACGGGACTGGTCCCCTTAACAGTGAGATAATCTCCTTCACAAACTAAAATCCTTTGTTTATCAAAGAAGAAGATCAATTGATCAAAAGGAGCCCCTCAGATGTTGCATTTATTGCTGTTACTATTGTAAATTTGTTACAGGCTGAACAAAAAAAAGAACACCTCCCCTGAGCTAAGATCCCGGACCTGTCCGTCCGGGATCTTCTTTTTATTTCACACCTATTTTCCATTCCGGTAACTTTTTTTTTTACAGAAAATGAACCTTTTTGTACTTGTGTTTGTTTAACATATATAGCATAAACATAAACAAAATATAAATTAAAAACATACAAAAATGAAAAATATAGCTTTAATACTTCTGATATCGATTGCCATGATTTCATGTGACAAAATATCTGATTCACCGGTAGCCGAACGTGAAACAACAGAGCAGGAGCAAAATGTTGAAATGGCTGCAGATGCAACCTCAGATAAAGATATGGTTGATGAAGTCAAAGGCAACCCGGTAGATACTCAGGTTGATCTTACCAACGATGATTATAAGTTTGATGTAGATTCCAAAAGTCAATTCTAGAGTTCTGAAATCTAATCATAAAAAAAAGCGCCGGATAACAATCGGCGCTTTTTTATTTTATATTCTTCGGTTGAGGCATGAAACGCACCCCGCGCAGTAAAAGTGGGGAGGCTGCCCGATACCTATTTGTTAAAATACTTCTCGTACCACCCAATCACTCTCTCCCAGTGGTCAAAGAAGTCACCCTCGCTGCTGGCTGCTCCGGCACCGTGGCCACCATTGACATAGTTTACCCATACCACCTCCTTGCCAAGTCTACGCATTGCGTAGTACAATTCGCGGCTGTTTATTGCCGGAACATTCCAGTCGCCCTCGCCGGTCATTATCAGATGCGGCGTCTTAATGCGGTCGGCATGCAGCACGGCTGATGTAGAAAAATACTTCAGCGGTGCCTCCCACAGAGTCTGCCCGATCCTGTCCTGACCACTCTCCGCCGCCGAATAGTTGCGGGTACCGATTCTCGGACTGTCGCCCAGGAAACTGACAATATTGGTCTTGCCCGAAATATTGATCGCCGCAGCAAACCTGTCCGTCTGGGTTATCAGCAGCGATGTGGCATAGCCTCCGTAACTGCCACCCTGTACTCCAAGCTTCTTCTCATCCACCAGACCCTCATCGATCAGCTTGTTTATACCTGAAGTGATCCCCTTCATCCATGCCTCACCCGGATACCCCTGTATCAGGTTCACCGAAGGCCTGAATGCAAAATAGCCCGCGTTGGCAAACAACTGCATTGTGGGATTGTAGCCATTGGAAAAGAACCCCTCGTATATCTCACATACCAGCGGATACCTCTTGCCCTCTTCATAATCGACCGGATAGTAAAGTATCCCCCATAACTCTTTTCCGTCTGAGTCACGATATTTTATCAGACTGCTCTTCGCAATCTTCCTCTCATTCATCCACGGGTTCAGGTTGGTAAGCCGCTTTGCGTCCTGTAACTCGTTACCGGCAATGTAAAGATCAGTTGGCATATCACCATCTGATATCGTGTATATGAACTTGTCACCGGTTTTCGTAAGCCTCCAGCCCGAGTAGAGATTAGAATCCTTCACCAATTCCCTGAAACTCTTCTCAATCAGGTCGTACCTCAACAGCCCCCTCTCCCACTTGTCACGTGCCGAAGTGGTCATATAGAGGTACCTGCCATCAGGACTCCATGCCGTAACAGAAAGAGCAGGTTCTTTCTCACGATCCTCAGGAAACCTGTAAACATCCTCCATCGAACCGTTCTCTATATCTATAAGCCAGTAGCCATTCTGCGACGATGCAAGTATCTTTGTTCCATCAGGACTCCAGCGGTTAACGCTGAGTCTGGCCTTAACGGTGTCCTTCTTAGTAATTTCGGTGGTATCGCGACCAACTCTTCTGGGCTTCTCCCAACCCGGTCCGTTAATGAATATCTTCGCCGAATCAACATAGGCATAAACGTTATTATCCCCATTCCAGTTAACCGAAACCCTCCTTTCGCTCTTCTTAATCAAAATATGCACCGAATCAGGTTTGTCTGCCTCAATAAATTTCATCTCATAGTCGGCCCCTCCACGATTGTCATAAACTGTCTTCCTGGGATACGTCACCACATAACTAAGGTACTTACCGTCCGTCGACAGCCTCAGGCTACCGTTCCTCTCCTCCGTCAGCAGCATCGTCACCGCTTGATTGTTAACGTCCACCAGTCCGGTCATTGCCAGCGACGAATGGTTTCTTATCTCGTCCCACTTCAGAAAGGGTCTTCTGCCGTCATACACCGTCACCGGGCCCACCGTAGCCTCCCTGAACATCGAATCACCCCTCTCCTTCCATCCATGGTCGCGAAAATTCAGCAACACTCCATTTCCGTCAGGCGTCCATATAATGGGGGAACCCGAGGCTATCTCCCTGTCTGTGCGCAGATTTAGCCGGCGCACCCTCTTCCTTGCATGATCGTATATGTTCAGCCGAAACCTTCCATCATCATACCTGATGAAAGCAAGACTTTTCCCATCGGGAGCCCATGATACACTTCCAAGAATAGCCGGCTCGTCGAGCACCGGCGTCTGTTCACTGGTAGCAGTGTTAAGTATCAGCAACCTGCTGTATGAAGGTGAAACGTAATTAGGATCGCCATACCGCTGATGATCGACATTCAGGCGGTCACGCCTCGTATTGGTGACTCCTGCTATCAACAATCCGTCATTGGTAACATCACGTACCGAGAACGAAACAACACTCAGTGCATCATTTACCGTAAAGGCCGATTTCTGGGCATAAATGCCGCAGGCAAGTGCCATAAGCACAAAACAAATTAGACTCCTTTTCATATATCAGTAGTTTTATTTTAGTGACTTATCCGGTATTCGGCTATATCAACTGTCAGGATTGTAAGATACAGTAAATATTGTATCTACCTGAGCAGCTTCTGTATGTTATACAGCTTGTTGAGTGCCTCCATCGGAGTGAGGTTATTGATGTCAATACCCAGAATTTCATCGCGTATCTGCTTAAGGACAGGATCGTCGAGTTGAAAAATACTGAGTTGCAGTCCCTCCCTGCCTGATACTATTTCATCGATCGGTCGTGCAAGCTCCTGGCGGTTGTGAGTCTGCTCTAACTCTCCGAGGATCTCCTCAGCTCTCAAAACCACACTTCCCGGCATACCGGCCATCCTTGCCACATGAATCCCGAAACTATGCTCGCTGCCTCCCCGCTTGATTTTGCGCAGAAAGACGATCTTATTGTCAAGCTCCTTTATCGAAACGCTGTAGTTCTTCACCCTTTTGAACGAGTTCTCCATCTCGTTCAACTCATGATAATGTGTCGCGAAAAGGGTTTTGGCCCTGTTGCGGTTCTCATGAAGGTACTCAACCATTGCCCAGGCTATCGAAATGCCGTCGTAGGTACTGGTGCCGCGGCCAATCTCATCAAGAAGTATCAGACTCCGGTTTGATATGTTGTTAAGAATACTTGCCGCCTCATTCATCTCTACCATGAATGTTGACTCGCCCAGGCTCAGGTTATCTGACGCTCCCACCCTGGTAAATATCTTGTCTACCATCCCTATCCTGGCCTCCGATGCCGGCACGAAACACCCCATCTGTGCCATAATCACTATCAAAGCCGTCTGCCTCAAAAGCGCCGATTTTCCTGACATGTTGGGGCCGGTCAGTATTACTATCTGCTGATCGTCAGTATCGAGGAACACATCATTTGGTATATATGGATCGCCGGGCGGAAGCTGTTTCTCAATAACCGGATGCCGCCCGTCACGTATATCAAGAACGGCTGAGTCATCAAGCACCGGCCTTGTATAGCCGTTATCGGCCGAAACTGTTGCAAATGAAAGGAGACAATCGAGTCTGGCTACCATTGATGCATTCAGCTGGATTGTAGCTATATGTTCTGCCAGAAAGGCCACGAGGTCATTGAAGAGGCTGTTTTCAAGGCTCAATATCTTCTCTTCCGCACCCAGTATCTTGCTTTCGTACTCCTTGAGCTCTTCCGTTATATACCTCTCTGCACTTACCAGTGTCTGCTTCCTTATCCACTCCTGCGGAACCTTGTTGCGATGAGTATTGCGTACCTCAATGTAGTATCCGAAAACGTTATTATAGCCAACCTTCAATGAGGTTATGCCCGTCCGTTCTGTCTCCCTGTTCTGAAGCGCTATCAGATAATCCTTTCCACTGGTTCTGATATCCCTTAGTTCATCCAGTTCGGCTGAAACTCCCGCAGCTATCACATTGCCTTTTACTATTGCCACAGGAGGGTCACCGGTAAGCTCCTTTTCAATGCGGTCAGCTACAATGTTGCACGGATTGATCTGAGATGCCAGGCTCATCATAGGTTCCACCCCGCTCCCCATACAAATCTTTCGTAAAGGTTCCAGGGCCAGCAGGGCCTTTTTAAGCTGCACCACCTCCCTGGGATTGATGCGCATGACCGCAACCCTTGAGATAAGCCTCTCCAGATCGCCAATCTGGTATATAAGTGATGAAAGATGTTCCCTGAAATCAGCGTTGCCGGCCATATACCCGACAATATCAAGCCGGTCCTCCACAGGCTGCTTCTCCTTTAGCGGCAGTGACAACCAGCGCCGCAACAGCCTGCCTCCCATAGGAGAAACAGTTCTGTCTATTATGTCGAGAAGGGTACTGGCACCCTCATAAGGCGAGCTGAAAAGCTCCAGGTTCCTTATGGTGAACTTGTCGAGCCATACATACCTCTCCTCCTCTACCCTCGATATTGAATTTACATGCCCCAATTGTTCATGACATGTTAAATCGAGGTAATGAAGAATCGCTCCTGCGGCAATGGTGCCAGAGGCAAGTGACTGCACACCAAAACCCTTAAGCGATGATGTACCAAACTGTTTCAGAAGCCTGTCATCAGCCGCATCACGGGTGAAGATCCAGTCATCCAGCCGGTAGGTGTAGAAGCGCGATCCGAAATTCTCTGTATATACATCCGATTTCCTCTTTTCGCACAGCACCTCTTTCGGCTGCAAGTTGCTCAAAAGCTGATCAACATACTCAAAGCTTCCTTCTGCAGCATAGAATTCTCCGGTAGAGATATCAAGAAAAGCCACTCCGGCAATTTTGCGGTCTATATATACTGCTGCCAGAAAATTGTTCTCCTTGTTTGTAAGAACATTCTCATTGAGCGAAACCCCGGGTGTTACAAGTTCGGTAATTCCACGCTTCACAATCGTCTTCGTCAGCTTCGGATCCTCGAGCTGCTCGCAAATGGCCACCCTCTGTCCCGCCCTTACCAGACGGGGCAGATAGGTATCAAGAGCATGATGCGGGAACCCTGCCAGCTCGACATAAGAAGCAGCACCGTTTGCCCGGCGCGTAAGGGTAATACCCAGTATGCCTGCTGCCTTTATCGCATCCTCACCGAAGGTCTCATAAAAATCTCCCACCCTGAACAGAAGTATGGCATCAGGGTGCTTCGCCTTGATAGCATAATACTGCTTCATTAGCGGGGTTTCAATATACTTCTGTTGATGAGACATTTAAATCTAGGCTGTCAGGGACTTTGCACGAATACATGTCAAATTTACAAATACCGCCGGTACGAAACAAATATACAACAGACCCTGAATCCCTTCAGCAATTATTTAAACTTTGTTGATAATTTCAGTTAGTTGAAATGTAACTAATATCATATACCTATCCGGAATCTTTAATTACTTTTATGGCACGTAAAAAAACACCCTTTAAATCTATTTTAACCCCAATTTTAACAAGAAAAACAGCAAAAAATGAAGAAAGTTCTTATTCTCGGTGCCGGGCTGGTTGCAAAGCCGATGGTTGAATATCTCCTCGACGAAGGATTTGAAGTAATTATCGCAACCCGAACTGTTGAAAAGGCCGAAGTACTGGTTCGCGGACATAAAAACGGAAAGTCGGTTGCATGGCAGACTGAAGATATGGCAAGCCTCTCAAAGATGGTAAAAGATTCAGACCTGACGGTAAGCCTTCTCCCCTACAGGTATCATGTTGACGTGGCGAAGCTCTGTATCGAACATAAGAAGCCCCTGATAACAACATCATATGTTCAGCCTGCGATGCAGGCCCTGCATGATGAGGCCGTCAGGGCCGGTGTGATCCTTCTGAATGAGATAGGTGTTGATCCGGGTATCGACCACATGTCGGCTATGAGGATCATCGACAATGTACACTCAAAAGGTGGCGAAATAGAGGAGTTCTACTCTCTCTGCGGTGCACTGCCAGCTCCGGAAGCAGCTACCAATCCGCTTGGATACAAATTCTCATGGAGTCCGAAAGGAGTTGTACTGGCAAGCCGCAACAATGCTCAGTACCTCAGGAAGGGCAAAAAGGTGGAGGTTGATCCTGTCAACCTCTTCAAGGACAGATTCAGTCTGGATTTTGCCGGAGTGGGTAAACTTGAGGTGTATCCTAACCGTGACTCCATTATTTATATTGACATATACGGCATACCCGAGACCACAACGATGTTCAGGGGAACATTCAGATTTCCGGGTTGGTGCGAAACGCTTGACCTGATGAAATCAATCAATATGCTTGATGATGAGATCAGGGATTACACCAATGTCACCTGGAAGGAATTCGTTACCGAAAGGGCTGGTCTTGAGAGCGGCGACACCCGCACCCTGCTGGCAAATAAAGCCGGAATAGACTTTGACTGCAAAGCACTTGAGGCGTTAGCATGGCTTGGTTTCTTTGATAATGAGCCAATGGGCTACGGATCTACCTCTCCCTTCGAGATCACATCTGACAGAATGATCGCGAAGATGATGCTGGGCCACGACGAACGCGACATGGTAGTAATGCAGCACATCTTTGTTGCAAAATGGAAAGACGGCAGCAGGGAGGTCATCAAGTCAAGCATGGTTGATTTCGGAACTCCGGCGACAAACACCTCAATCGCCCGCACAGTATCACTGCCTGCAGCAATTGCAGTGAAGATGGTACTGGAGGGCAAAATCACACTTACAGGTGTGTACAGGCCGGTACTGCCTGGTATATACAATCCGGTACTCGACGAGCTTGAGACAATCAATATCAAAATGGTTGAGGAGTACGGACTGCCTCTTTCAGAGCATATTGCCTGATGCAAATCGCCCGTAAAGAAACTCATAATCAGAAGTTAAGGTAGAACTCTCCCGTAAGTTCCATATAGTCTCTGCTGTAACCTCCTTTTGAAGGATGGCCCACTGTCAATATTTTAACAGATGGATGGGTCCGTTCGCAGCTAAACTCAAGAAGTACCCTGTTGAAAGGAGAATTACTGAAGGGTCTTACTTTTACCATTCTGCTGCAATAAAGACCTGTTGCCGCAGCCTCGGCTACCAGTACATTACCTTCAGCCCAGGGAAGTATCAGGCTTAGCAAGCCACCTTCAGCCATTATTCCGCGGCTGTGTTCCAATATCATTGACGTGTTAAGCGCACCGGCATGACGGAAGGAGGCCTTCGCGGGATCAGGATTCTTCAGTGAACCGGTAAAGAAGGGAGGATTGGTAACTATCAGGTCAAACTTCCCTGAGTAACCTGAAGCAAACTCCTGCAGTGAACTGTTTATCACCTCAACTGAAGTGCTCCACTTAGATGTAACCACATTGGCTTCTGCCGCTTCAAAGGATGGCCTGTCAGGCTCTATGGCCTTAATAACTGCCCCGGGGAATCTTTGTGCCATCATCAGGGCTATGAGTCCGGTGCCGGTTCCTACATCAAGGATTGTTCTCACTTCGGGCTGTTTCGCTGCAGCCCACGCCCCAATCAGTACGCCGTCGGTTCCCACCCTGAAAACATTTTCAGGCTGATCAATCCTGAACTCTTTGAACTCAAACCAGTCGTTGCCCATTGCTTACCTGAAGTTTTCATTTATCCCCAGTCCGAAAAGTGCAAAATCGTACTTTACCGGGTCGGCAACATCGAATTCGCGCAACACTTCAGTTAGTTCAACCACGGCCTTCCAGTCGTTGGCTTTCCGTTGCAGGAGACCAAGCTTCCTTGAAGTGTTGCCCGAATGAAAATCAAGCGGAATATAGAGTTGAGATGGTGAAATCCGTTTCCACATTCCAAAGTCAACCCCGCGGTTGTCATTCCTCACTCCTGGATCAACTCCGCACCGTGGACTCGCAGCGCCTGGTACGCAGGCTTGGCCGATTGAGCCCCGCTGCGGTTTCTGAGTCGCTTAGAACTCTCCACGAGATGTTTGCGGAGTAGACCGGCAGGACTTCCTAACGTTCCGGTTCAGCGGTGGCGCGTTAGCGCCGTCCGCTGAAACCGGTTGTTGGACTCACCCCTGTGGTAGCAAAACCCCATCGGGCGCGAGATTGCTGGCCTTTCCACGACTCAATGAGAGCGAGTGCTGATGGGGGAATGGCTACGTATCGCGGTGTGGAGCTTCACGTCTGCGCTGAGGGGTCGGCGGGATCTCGCGCTCGAGAACGTCGCGCTCCGCCAACAGCTGATGGTGATCCAGCGGCAGCCGACCGAGAATCGATCCGTCGGTCCGGAAGCTGATCCGCCACATGTGGAGTTCGACCACACCTCGCGGACGCACCGCTCGTTGGAGGACGACTGCCCTGATCCGCGGCCTGTTGAACCGCCCGAGATCGGCGATGTGGTTGCCTACCCGCAGGTCGGCGGACTCCATCACCGATACGGCCGCCGGCTCGCGGCCTAGCTCCCTGGGATTCTCCAGGCTCATTTCGCTGTCCCGTCCGCTCGGCGGGATGAGGCTCTCGTGCGCTCCACTCCCCCGGGGTCGCCAGCATCTATGCCGTGGTCGAACTGTCTGCCTATTCTCGTTCGTCGGGCGGGCTCCTGGCCACTCCGGCCGAGCCACCTGCGTGAGCCTCAGGGGCGATCGATGGGCCCACGCGTCACCCCGGTGGAGTTTTCGCTACCCACAGCTGTAACCCGGGAGGTAGAACAACTCGATGCGCTCGGCGTTCTCCTCGAGCCAGGCCTTCGCCTTTCTTGCCCGGTGCACCGGATGGCCGTCCACGATGACACCTCCCGGAGGTGTGTCCATACACCCGTACCTTCTCAACACCAAGCGCAGAGCCAGCACACGTTTCCCGGGAACCCGGTAAACCGCCGTTCCGCGTAGAGCCCAAACCGAGGTCCTCGGCGTCGCACCTGGGCACCGAGTCACCGTCCCTGGTCGAACTCCTGGAGACGGCGCTGGATGATGGCCTTGGAATGCCCAACCACCCCTCGTCGCTATCGACTCTGAGTTTGCACGAACACCTGCTAACCCCGTAGTTTTGGAACCCGGCGCGCAAAGAGTGGAGGAGCAACATGTCGATGGGTGAGGCGGACCGGCAAATCAACGAAGGGAGTGGACAGAATATGTCCTGGAACCGGTTGGTAGGGATTGTGGCATTGCTGGTGCTGGCCAGCTGCGACGCGCCTCCCCGGGAATCCTCCGGGCCCATCATCGACACACTGCCCAGCGGCCTGCGGGTGGTGACCAACGTGCCTCCATGGCTGGATGGCTCTACCCGGCGGCTGATCCAGGCCACCGAGGAACTGCGCATCGGCGAGGCTCTTTCTGGCGGGCCCGGGGAGTTTGGCGCACTCTCGGGCCTGGAGGTGGACAGGGAGGGGAGGATCTACGTCAGTGATGCCTTCAACCACGAGATCCGGGTGTTTGATCCTGATGGAGCGTTCTCCCTTGCGTTTGGGAGGAGGGGCGAGGGACCCGGTGAGCTGGACACACCGGTCGGAGTCCGTCAAGACCACCAGGGACGCCTCTGGGTGCGAGAGGCCCGGAACATGCGCTTCTCCCTCTTCGAGAGGGATGGAACCTTCCTTGAGGTGAGACCCATTCGCCACAGCACGGTGGCGGGACCCTGGAGAGCGGGGTTCGATGGCTCGGGCCGTTTGGTGGAGTGGGACGTGCTTCTGCCGTTCATCATTCACC
>JAWOIF010000146.1:0-4015 GCA_046484805.1 Bacteroidales bacterium | reverse complement strand
CTCAAGGTCGGCATCCTGCACGATGATTGTATCTCCCCTTGAAGCCCTCACTCCTGCAGCCACCGCTGCGCCTTTGCCGCTGTTGACGGGGAGCCTGATCACCCTGGCATCAATTATTTCCTTAGACATCTTCTCAGCAAGACTGGCGGAGCTGTCAGTGGAGCAGTCGTCGACGATTATAACCTCCATTGTCTCCACAAAAACCGGCATGACAGTGTCACGCAGCCTCTGCAGTGTCGTTTCAATGACGCCGGCTTCGTTAAAGAGCGGTATGACTACGGTGAGGTGCAATTTCAATCAGTCACAATAATGGCGAAAGTTAACACAGATTAAAGAATAAAATGCGGACCTGTCCGCGGCAGATTATATTGAAAAGTTAATTAGTTTTGATATGTGAACACCACCGTCGAAATAGATCTGTTATCGGTTTTTATATTCCTGGGAGTATTCCTGGGACTCCTCCTTTCGCTTTTTTTTATCTTCAAATCCTCTCCCAATGCCAGTGCCAACAAATATCAGGGACTGCTGCTTCTGTCGATTTCGCTATGCATACTTGAGATGTTCCTGAATATGACAGGGTACATCGTACGGATGCTTCCGATAACAAATGTAACGGAGCCGTTAAACCTGGTGATCGGACCGTTATTGTATCTTTTTATAAAGCGAAGCCTCGAACCTTCCGGTATTAAGAGGAAATGGATCCATTTTGTCCTTTTCATTTTATACGCGGTGTACATCTGTTTTGACCTTGTCCAGACCAATGAGTTCAAATACAATTCCTACGTAAACAGTTTTCATCCGGATTGGCCTCTCATTGAAGCAAAGCAGATAATTAATAATGATCCCCTGAATATAAAGAGGCACCTTAACCTGGTAACGGGGGCACAGATTTTCTTATATGTTGCACTCTCATTTTCAGTACTGTGGAGAAAATCAGCACAAGAGGGCAAATCCATCTTCAGGACAGGTGACGAGTTACTTCGGTCACTCAGGAACATGGTGTTTCACATAGGTGTTATAGTGATAATATTTATAATTGTCAAGATTAATTTCCAGGGAGATGTTGGTGATTACTTTATCGGAATGTACGTCGCGGTCTTTACAATCCTCACTACGCTGAGGGTGATGGATGATTCGATCTACTTCGACCGATCACGTTCATTCCTGGACCTCTCGATGGAAAAATACCGGAAGTCGTCTCTGAATGAACCGTTGAAGCAGGGAATACTCAACAGAATAACGGAAGAGTTTGAGAAGAAAGATTACTTCGCCGAAAACCTTGCTTCGCTTTCAGACCTCGCAAAGAGGATCGGAGAGAGTCCTCATCATGTTTCGCAGGTAATAAATGAGAAGCTGGGAAAGAACTTTTTTGAGCTTCTGGCATCGTATCGGATTGAAAAGGCAAAAAGGATCCTTGAGGAGGACAAAACCGGTCGGCTGACCATTGAGGAGATATCTGAAATGGTAGGATACAATTCCAAAACGGCGTTCAATAACTCTTTCAAGAAGATTACCGGGAAAACTCCCTCGGAATTTCGAAAATCTGCAATAAGCAGATAATAAATCACTTGGCTTATTGTTCCTGATCATCCCGATAGGCGTGTACATCACCCTTACCGGCGTGTTCTTCATAGGCTTAGCGTGCAGTGTAGTTTTGATGCGTCAAACAAAACTACAAGGTCATGAATTCCGTCACATCAGTTTTATTCCAGTCGATCCCCGGTCCGTCAGACAACCTGATTTATTCATGCAGGCAGGGTGATCAAAGAGCACAGCTCCAGATTTACAAAATCTATTACAAACTGATATTCAATATCTGTCTGAGGTTTGTCCCGGATCATCTGAAGGCGGAAGAGATTATGCACGAGGTAATTCTCTCTGCATTGGAGGAAGTAAGGAACTGCCCTGTAACCCCCGTCTTTTCAGACTTGTTGTCTGAATCACTTGAAATGACTCTCTCGGCCGAATTCTGCCAGGCAGGTTCAGCTCAAGCCAACAATGAAATCAATATGTTCAAACTCTAATAATGGCAAAACTATGAAAGCATTGACAATCAGCAGGTATGATCAGGCAACAATCCTCTTCATTGCAGCCAAGTTTTTGATGCACCTGTTCTCAAATACCAACTATGAATTACACCGAGATGAGCTGCTTTATTTCAACATGGCTGACCACCTGAGTTCTGGCTTCGCAACGGTTCCTCCTTTGACCGCTTTCCTCGCATTTGTCTCCAAGACAATTTTTGGATTTTCCGTTGCAGGCTTAAGATTATTTCCGGCTTTAGCCGGAGCTCTGACTATGTTCATCATGTCAAAAATTGTCAAAAGGATTGGTGGTGGAGTTACTGCCCTGGCAATTGCCTCGCTCTGCTTTCTTCTCTCCCCCGGTTTTCTGCTTTTAAATACGCTTTTCACCCCGAACGCCTTTGAACAGCTGATGTGGACCCTGGTGATGTGGATGCTCCTGAGAATCATTACAGAGGAGAATCTGAAGTTATGGATTCCGGCAGGGATTATGCTTGGGATTTCTTTCATGTTCAAGTATTCCGTACTTTTCCTGATTGCGGGTTTCGCTGCAGGGTTTTTCCTGACCCGTTATAACCGGCTCCTGAGATCGGGTTACTTTCTGACATCGATTCTGGCGGGAGTTCTGATCATAGCACCCAATGTCATATGGCAGTACCAGCATAACTGGCCTGTAGTAAATCACATGAGTGAGCTTAACAGGACCCAACTGCAAGACATAACCACGGTTATTTTCCTAACCGACCTTATCAGCCTCAACCTGGCATCGACAGGTATATGGCTCTTAGGGCTGATCTCCCTGCTTTTCCTGAAACAAGAGAAGGATATCAGGTTTTTCGGTATTTCATCTCTGGTGACCATTGTTCTTTTCATCCTTTTCAGTGGTAAAGGCTATTATGTACTTGGATTGATACCGTTTCTTTTTGCAGCAGGAGGTTGTGCTATGGAAAAGTATCTGACCGGGAAGCTGGTCCTTATAAGAAATGCAGTACTGGCTTTCGTTATAGCTGTATCGGCCGTAGCGCTGCCAACAGGTCTGCCTTTACTGACTCTGGAAAGTTTCATGAAATACAGGGAGAAAACCGTCTTTCTGAATATCTATCCCTTTTACAGATGGGAAGGGGGAGAGATCCATAATCTGTCACAGGTATTTGCTGACATGACCGGTTGGTCGGAACTGACCGGGTACACCGCTGCGGCATATTATATGTTATCACAGGACGAGAGGGAGGTATGCACGATCTTCTGTGAGCGAAACTATGGTTATGCCGGGGCCATCAATTTCTACGGAAGGGACCATGATCTGCCTGATGCCGTAACTTTTAACGAGAGTTATTCCTTATGGGCTCCTGACACTATCCCTCAAGGGCCTGTTATTTACCTGAGCCCTGACGTCAATGACATGCATAAGCTGTTTGATGAGGTTACCGAGGTGGGTTCGGTCCATGATCCGTTTTTCAGGGAGTCAGGTGCAAAAGTCTTTCTCTGCAGGGAGCCCTCGGCCTCTGTGCAGGAGTTATATCAGCGGATAGCATCTGCTGAAAAGGCGCTATACAGGTGAACCTTTATTGAAAAAGAGAGGATGTCCCCATTTATCTGGAGACAGCCTCTCTTTCTTTGATTTGTTACAGTTATTTCTTAACGGGCTGTGCAAGGTTATCGCACACGCCGTCATTATTGGCATCGACGAATGCCGGTCCGCTGCCGTTATGACGACCCTGGCCGTTACCGCGTCCCTTTCCGGTGCCGGCTGCCACGCCCTGACCCCGACCCTGGCCGCGACTGTTGCCCGCTGCCTGTCCCTGTCCTTTACCCGGACCGCGGTTTGCAGCATTCTGGCCGGTGCCTGCGGAATATGCCCTGCGCCCCGGACGTGTTCCGTTGGTGTAATTATCACATACGCCGTCTTTATCGGCATCTACATAAACGTTACCGGCTGCACGGCCCTTGCCTGTCTGGTCGGCGGCGGGCTGTGCCGTCTGTGCTGTGGC
>JAWOIF010000132.1:0-14900 GCA_046484805.1 Bacteroidales bacterium | reverse complement strand
CTTACAAGAACTTGAATCTATGGGAAGGAACACAATAATGGTATTCAACAAGATCGATGCCTACGAGTTTGTAGAGAAGGATGCCGACGACCTGCTGCCGGCTACTAAGCGTAACTACTCACTTGATGAACTGAACCGAACCTGGATGAGTGTCAATCCTGACCATAAGACAATTTTTATCTCTGCAAAGCATAAGACCAATATTGAAGAGTTCCGCTCACTTCTGTATGACGAGGTAAGGAAGGAGCACGTCAAACGGTACCCGTACAATGATTTCCTTTACGAGATCTGAAATCCCCATTATTTAACTATAGTCTTTTCCGGGTGGAATTGATGCCGGGCTGCTGAATCAATTTTTTCTCTGCCGGGATTACAGATGCATGGCTATTTCCTTACAATACCGGCCTTAACCATGTACTCGGCTATCTGAATGGCGTTGGTAGCTGCACCTTTTCTGATGTTGTCCGAAACAATCCACATATTGAGACATTTCTCCCGGGTGAAGTCGCGCCTCAGGCGGCCAACGAACACTTCATCGCTGTTATGGGCAGTAAGCGGCATAGGGTAGAGATTCTGCATCGGGTCGTCCTGTACAATTAAACCCGGAAACTCCCCGAGCAGCCTGCGAACATCTCCCAGTTCAAACTCTCGTTCAAACTCAACATTAACTGACTCTGAATGGCCTCCTGTTACCGGTACCCTCACCGCCGTGGCTGTCACCTGTATCGTGGTGTCTCCAAGTATCTTTTTTGTCTCGTTCGACAGTTTCATCTCCTCCTTTGTATATCCATTGTCAAGGAAAACATCGCAGTGCGGAAGGCAATTCCTGTGTATCGGGTGCGGATATGCCATCTCTCCATCAACCCCCTTGGCTTCGTTTTCAAGTTGTGTTACCGCCTTCACTCCGGTGCCGGTCACCGACTGGTATGTCGATACTACCACTCTCTTTATCGTGTAAGCTTTGTGCAGCGGTGCGAGCGCCATCAGCAACTGTATCGTACTGCAGTTGGGATTGGCAATTATCCTGTCCTCTGCTTTTATTGCACCGGCGTTTATTTCAGGAACCACAAGAGGAATACCCTCCTCCATCCTCCAGGCAGAAGAGTTGTCAATTACAACAGTACCTGACTCCGCAAAAGCCTGAGCCCACTCCTTTGAAACTGCTGCACCTGCAGAAAAGATGGCGAAAACCGGACGGGCTTCAACCGCCTCCATAATGGTAATAACCTTGTGAGGCCTGCCTCTGAACATCACCTCCTTGCCGGCCGATCTGGCCGACGCTGTCGCAATCAGCTCCGTTACGGGAAAGTTCCTCTCCTCAAGCACCTTCAGCATCGATCTGCCTACCATACCCGTTACTCCAACTACAGCTACCTTCATTTTTATTTGTTATTATGATTATTGTTTGCGAAATTTATTAGCGGAAAAAGCAGTTAAAAATACTCTTTTTTCAACTATTTGTCCCGCTGTATGAAGAAACTCACATTGATCATGGCATTCATGCCATTGGCTGTTGTTGCTCAATTATCCGATAATTTTGAATCGGGAACCCTGGGTTACTGGAAGGAAGTGATACCCGGACGATGGAACGTATCTCCTGATCTTCCCCTGTCGGGAAACTACTCCCTAAGGCACGCTTTCGACAATCACGAGGCCGGAACCGACCAGGTGGGAATTGAAACCTTAGGCCTCTGCCTCCAGTCAGGCGCCACTGTGTGGCAGTTCAGACTGAGACATGGACATAATCCCTCCTCATCGAATAACTGGACAGTTTTTCTGGTTAGTGACGCACAACCCAACGAGATGAGACCGGGTGGAGCAGTTAACGGCTTCGCTGTAGGCGTCAATTTCACCGGCAGCGATGACATGCTCAGGTTGCTCAGAATCAGTAACGGAACTACAACCACAGTTGCCAATAGCGGTATCAACTGGGAGACCTCGATAGGCCCCGACAGCGCCGCTCATATCAGGGTCGAACGTACACCGGCAGGGGAGTGGACCCTTCTGCTCCTCGATAATGAGGAGAAGGTACTGTCGTCAGCAAGCGGACAAGACAGCTTCCTTCCGGTGGCGTCGTGGTTCGGCATTTTCTACAGGTATACCTCTACCCTTGACAGGCTTCTCTGGTTCGACGACTTCAGAATAGACGGTCAGTGGGTCACTGATACCATACCGCCGGCTGTCGAGGCAGTTCGTCCCGCGGGTAGTAACTCAATTCTGGTCAAACTGTCTGAAATGGCTGATGAGAGTGCCCTTTCGGTATTGAACTGGCTACTTCAGCCTGGCGATATCCGGCCCGTCTCAATCTCATGGTTTAATTCGCATACCCTGCTGTTGAATTTCAATACTACCCTCAATAACAGACAGGAATATCATCTTTCAGTTTCATCTCTTTGCGACATCGCAGGCAACTGCAGTGCCGATACAACAGCCAACTTCATCTATGCCGTTGCCCGTCAGGGTGATATCGTCATAACGGAGATCATGGCCGATCAGCTTCCCGAGGTTGGCCTTCCCCCGTATGAGTATGTCGAGATACTGAACCGAGCCGGATATACTCTGAATCTTAGCCAGTGGAGCTTTTCATACAACACCACTACCATGATGCTGCCTGACATCACCCTTGACTCCGGAAGCTACATGGTACTGTGCGCCACAATCGCCGCCGACGCCTTGTCTGACTTTGGCAGTACCATCAGCGTAAAATCCTTTCCGGTTCTGGCCGACAAGGGTGCGTTGCTGGTTCTTCGCGACAGTTCCGGAATGATGATACATGGCGTTAGCTATTCCGACAGATGGCACACCGATGTTTTGAAAAAGGATGGCGGCTGGTCGCTGGAGATGATCGATACCGGACATCCGTTTGCGGGTCGCAGCAACTGGACCTCTTCTGTGTCACGCCGCGGTGGCACACCCGGTGCCCCTAACTCTTGCGCCGCTGCTAATCCTGACTTAATCCCGGTACGTATCACTAACCTGTTCCCCGTTGACAGCCTTACACTTGCCATCTCCTTCAACAAGAGCATTTCAAATATGGCAGAGGCAATGGGAGGCTATTCAGGGGAAGGGTTTAGCATTTCGTCAATAGCTGTTGCTGACCCTCTCCAATCTAATTTCATACTCACTCTTACGACCCCTCTTGGACGCGGCAAAATCTATTCTCTTCTGCCACCGGCATCACTGCGTGACTTCAGCGGAAACAGCCCCGAAGCAAAGCCTTTCCGTTTTGCCCTGACCGAACGATCATTACCCGACGATCTGAAATTCAACGAGGTACTCTTTGATCCCTGGCCCGATGAATATGACTTTGTTGAGTTTGTAAACCTCTCTGAGCGCACCATAGATGCGTCGCGGCTGCTACTGCAGTCAGAAAATCCCCGCACAGGTTCACTATCGTCTCCCTTTCCTCTTTCAGAGGAGCCAAGATGCATTCTTCCCGGCGATTACTTTGTTGTAACCATTGACCCGCAGCTACTTGTATCCCGTTTTTTCAGCGCCAATGCTGACCGCATATTCGCCGTTCCTTCCCTGCCATCCATGCCCGATGATCAGGCGATTGTGACACTCTACAACCGTGAACTTGACATTATCGACCGGATGAGCTATGATAAGGCAATGCACTTTTCACTGCTTTCAGTTGTCGAAGGGGTTTCGCTTGAAAAAGTAACCCCGCAAGCCGACTCATGGAACCGTCAGAACTGGCACTCGGCATCCGGAGCCGCAGGATGGGCTACTCCCGGAGCGGTTAATTCCGTTTTCTCCGGGGATATCCCAAACCGATCGGCAGTCTCGCTCTCGGGACGCCGCATCACGCCCGATTACGACGGCATAGACGATGTCATTGTTATAAACTTCACGACTGCCTCGCCCGAAAACGTGCTGAGGGTGGTTGTCTTTACGGAGAATGGTTATCCTGTACGCACCCTTGTCGACAATCTTTATACCGGATATGAGGCCCTCATTACATGGGACGGCACCGACAACTCCGGAAGGGTACTGCCAACAGGTATCTATGTCATCTGGATTTCATCATTCGACAACGCCGGCAACACCACCCGTCACAAGGAGGCAGTAGCAATCATCAGGTAACCGGTATCCGGTAAACGGTACCCGGCACCTGATACCCGGCACCTGATACCCGATACCCGATACCTGATACCCGGCACCTGATACCTTCTACCTCTTACCGTTTACCAGATTCCCGTCCATCGCATACATCCCCCTGCCATGAGTGGCAATTACGATGATATTGTCGCGGGGATGAATGATAAGGTCATGAACAAAGCATGACGGCAGATTGCTTCCCAGTACATCCCACCTCTTGCCTCGGTCCTTCGTCACATATACACCTACATCGGTTCCTGCGTATAGAATGTCCCCGTTAACAGGGTCCTCCCTGATCACATTAACGGTTCCAAGAGGAATATTGGATGATATGTCCTCCCATGTCTTACCGTAGTTGGTCGATTTCCACACATATACCGTGAAGTCATCATCGCGCTTGCCGTTCTGTGTCATATAAACGGTACCCGGACTGAATTTTGAGGCAACTATCCTCGATATCCATCGGTCGCGAGCTATTCCCTGCACAATCTCTTCCCACTTTCCTCCGTCATCTCTGGTAACCCAGACCCTGCCATCATCAGTCCCCACGTAGATTAGTCCCTTTGTAACTGGCGATTCCGAAACAGTGGTAATTGTCTGGTGCTTAACGTCACCCATGCGGGCTGGATTATTATGTGACAGATCCGGACTTATTCTCTTCCAGGTTTCACCCTGATCGGTAGATTTAAAAAGATACTGCATACCGTGGTAAACAGTATTAGGGTCATGTGGTGACAGGATAAATCCAGCCAGCCATTCACCCCTCAGCGGTGGCTCGCCCGGCTCAGCTTTTGGGACGATGCTCTTGCTGGTTGATGCGGGGGCCCGCACCCTGTTACCTTCCCTGTCTGACCGTGTTGTTGTATCGTTGGCGTTGTAGATTGTTCTTGAGAGAGTTCCGTAAAATCCTGCCGAATAGACTATGTTTGGATTTGTCGGGTCGATGGCATGGTGGCTCCCTTCGCCTCCGGGAGCACTGACCCAGTCAACTGCCGGTATACGGTTGCGGCCGTTGGTAAGTATTACTTCTGCCCTGCGGCTGCCGTGATCCTGTATCGAGCCATATACCTTAAAGGGAGTGCCCATGTCATAGTTGACATTGAAAAACTGTACCGCGGGAAGCGCCCTATAGCTGCTTTTCCAGGTTGTGCCACCATCTTTGGTTATATGTATACCCTGGTCGTTATTGACTACCATGAATTTGTTGTCATTATGATCTATCCAGATTCCATGGTTGTCGCCACCCGGATTGGAAAAGCGGGTCCATGTCGCACCTCCGTCTTTCGTTACGGCAACGCTTACCCCCTGCAGGTAAACTATATTTTCATCGGTCGGGTCGGCAGTAACCTGTCCGAATACCCATCCGTAGGTGTTGCTTAATCTCCGAAGTATCGGGTTGTCGGTGGGAGAGACCCTTCTCCATGTCTCTCCTTTGTTGTCGGAACGGAAGAGCTGTGCTCCCCGTATAAAACCGCATGAGGGTAGTCCGTAAGAATCATTCCTTTCAGCTTCGGTCGGTTCACGAACCACTTCATAATCGTCGATGTAAGCATATATGATATTGGGACTAGACATGACAATGGAAAGGCCTATACGTCCGCGCTGATGAGGAGGCATCAACCCGTCACTGATCTCTTTCCAGGTTTTGCCGCCATCGGTTGATTTGTAGATTGAACATCCCGTGTAATGAGCCTCTGTCCTCGGATCGTTCCATTTCTTTCTGACCCTCTGCCATGTTGAGGCATAGATAATTGCCGGATCAGTCGGATCCATGGCAACGTCGATTACCCCTGTCATGTCATCGATCTGCAATGTGGCGGTCCATGTCTTTCCTCCATCGGTGGTCATGTAGAATCCACGGTCGGGATTGGGTGTCCATTCATTGCCTGACACTCCTACATAGACAATTTCGGGATTTTGAGGGTGTACCACGATGCGGGATATGGTATTTGAATTTTCAAGGCCCATATGCCTGAAAGTGCTGCCTCCGTCAACCGACTTGTAGATACCGCATCCTGCATGAGAGCTTCTGAATATATTAGCTTCACCTGTACCAACCCAAATTATGTTCTCGTTAGTTGGCGCGATGGCAATATCTCCTATCGATGAAGAAATCTCATTTTCAAAGATCGGAGCCCATGTCTCGCCCATATCTGTGGTCTTCCAGACACCACCCGAAGCGGTCGCTGCAAGTATGAAGTCCCTTCCGGGCGAGATGGCTGCGTCAGTGATCCTTCCGCTTATGTTTGCAGGCCCCAGGAACTGCCACGGAATATCCCTGAAAGGGGATTTCTTTTCCATTTGAAGATGCTTTTGCCAGGCTTGCAACCTTTCCTTGCCCTCTTTGATCATTACCTTCCCCTGTGGCAGACCTGCTGCGATAAGAATGAATACTGCCAATGAGAGGGTTAGCGTTAGTCTGATTTTCGGTGTTTTCATATATTCTGTCGGGTTTTATTATTAATCATTAGTGAAATTAAGCTAAAATGGTGAGCCGGGCCACAACATTAGTAGATTATGGCCTGTGTTTCACAAATTTTAACATTTGAACCGCTTCCGCTAAACTAATACATTACAAACACGATATTTCATACCCATTTATATTTTCTTTTTACTTCCAGAATTACTTATCAATTTATTAATAATCAATAAAATAATAGGTTTAAGCTATTAAAATGATTACCTTGCATAGCAGAAGTCTTTACGCTTCTCAACAGATGCGTAATGCAAATCTGTTGTTCTTGAAAGAGATTAAATCGTGTTCTTATGAAGATTGAGATATACGGATAAAATGTAACTGGCACCTCCAAATCTGTTTTGATATGTCTAAAAGAGTAAAAACTCCCGATTTAGTCCTTTCTGAGGAAGAAAAAGCAAAACGGGAAGCAGAATTAGTTATTGCGAACGAAGAAAAGGAAAAACGTGCTGCTGAACTATTGATCGCGAACGAAGAAAAAAAGGATCGTGCAGATGAATTAATTATTGCGAACCAGGAGAAAGAAAAACGGGAAGCAGAATTAATTATTGCAAACGAAGAGAAGGCAAAACGGGAAGCAGAATTGTTAGTAGCTAATGCAGAAAAAGAAAAACGTGAGGTAGAATTAGTTATTGCGAACAAAGAGAAGGCAGAACGTGAAGCAGAATTGTTAGTAGCTAATGCAGAAAAAGCAAAACGGGTTGCTGAGTTAGCCATCGCCAATAAAGAGAAAGGGAACCGTGCTGCAGAATTAATAATTGCCAATGCTGATAAAGCAAAACGTGCCACGGAATTGGTTATTGCCAACGCGGAGAAAGCAAAACTTGCTGCAGTCTTAATCATTGCGAACATAGAGAAAGAACATCGTGCAAATGAAATAGTCATAGCAGACAAAGAGGTTATCTTTCAAAACGAACAGAAGCTTAAACTTGCGTCTGAGTTAGTCATTGCTGACGTGAACAGGACAAAACTTGAAGCAGAGTTGGTCATTGCCAACATTGAGAAAACAAAGCGAATAGCAAAAAATATTATAACTAAAGCAGAGCTTTCTTTTCAGAAGGAAAAAACATCCAAACAAGCTGCTAAGTTAGTTATAGCTGACGCAGAGAAAGCAAAACGTTCTGCAGAGTTAGTCATTGCAAATATTGAGAAAGCGAAACGTTCTGCAGAGTTAGTCATTGCCAACAAAGAACTTATCTATCAAAAAAGTGAGAAATCAAAGCGTACAGCAGAGTTAGTCATTGCAAAGGTATCGAAAGCGAAACGTTCTGCAGAGTTGGTCATTGCCAATATAGAGAAAGCGAAACGTTCTGCAGAGTTTGTTATTGTCAGCAAGGAACTCCTGCTTTCACAAGAGAAAGAGAAGCTTATTGAAGAGTTAACCACTGTAAACGAAGAGCTTGGTCGTGAAATTGAAATGCGAATGCAATCTAACGAAGCACTGAAGGAAAGCGAAGGCAGAACACACTCAATAATGGAAAATTCAGCTGATGCTATCTTCCTGACAAATCAGCAGGGAAAATATTTATACACCAATAGGGAAGTTTCGACTATGCTTGGATATACGTCAGAGGAGATGAAAAGTAAGACAATCGCAGATATTTCACCCCCGGACAGAATAGAGGAATATTATCAGTTTTTTGATAAGATAATGAAGGAAGGTAAAGTATATACTGAAATTGAACTTGTAAAAAAGGATGGAAACTATATCTCAACAGACCTTAATGCTGTTTTATTACCTGATGGAACCGTATATGGAAGTTGCAGGGATATTTCAGAACGCAAAAAGGTTGAATCGGAGTTAACTAAAGCCAAAGAAAAAGCCGAAGAAAGCGACCGGCTTAAATCTGCTTTTCTTGCTAACATGAGCCATGAGATCCGTACCCCTATGAATGGTATACTTGGATTTGCTGAACTACTGAGAGAACCAAATTTATCAAGCGATGATATGCAGGATTATATTCAGGCTATACAGATTAGTGGAGCACGTATGCTCAATACTATCAACAGCATTGTTGATATATCTAAAATTGAATCAGGACTTATTCAGATTAATATTGGAGAAACAGATATTAATAAGAAAATGGAATTCACCTATAAGTTCTTTAAACCAGAAGCTGATATAAAAGGTTTGCAGTTAATATTGAAAACCAGTTTACCTGACAAGGAGGCCTTCATTAAAACAGACAATGAAAAAATCTATGGAGTACTAACCAACCTGGTTAGAAATGCCATTAAGTTTACCTTTGAAGGTTCAGTTGAATTCGGCTATGAGAAAAAAGGGGACTACCTTGAATTTTATGTAAAAGATACAGGGGTGGGCATTAAGGATAATCAGAAGGAACTGATTTTTGAGAGATTCAGGCAGGGCAGTGAATCACATAGCCGGGGATATGAAGGCAGTGGCCTGGGTTTAGCTATAACAAAATCTTATGTAACAATGCTAGGCGGGAAGATATCAGTGGAAAGCAAAGAAGGCATAGGTTCGACATTTTATTTTACCGTTCCTTATATTAAAGTACCTGACGAGGAACTTAAATTATTAGATACTGCTACTGATGAATATAAAGATACTCAGTTAAATAACCTGAAGATATTGATTGTCGAGGATGATGAAGTATCATCTTCACTTCTCACAAGAATGCTATACAATATCAATAGAACAATCTTACATGCAATAACAGGAGAAGAAGCTGTTGAGGCTTGTCGTAATAACCTTGACATCGATTTGGTACTAATGGACATTAGAATGCCCAAAATGGATGGAAATGAAGCCACTCGTCAAATTCGTCAATTTAATAAAGATGTCATCATTATTGCGCAAACAGCTTATGCATTTGCGGGTGACAGAAAAAGAGCAATAGATGCGGGATGCAACGATTATATTTCAAAACCCATTGATAGGGATTTGCTGATAACGCTAATCCTGAAGTATACCAGTATTTGACTCTCAGGTCGCCACAATATTTTTTTCTTGTTGGTTGGCGCCGTGGAATTCGTTAAGGCCTTTGTCCTGGTACTTTTCGTGCGAAGAAGATGGCCAAGAGCGAGAGTGCCGAAAAAATTGCGAATGTTTTTGCGAGGCCCACGTGGTCGGCCACAGCGCCGGCAGCCATGGCCATAACGGCGCTAATGAAGAAACTCATTGTCATATAGATGCTGTTAACAAATGCAAGATGTTTAGTGTCCAGATCCTGGATTGTAGCAAGCATTATTGACTGGGGTGGCATAAGTACAATTCCCAGAAGTATGATAGAAAGAATAAGAAGTACTCCCTGAGAATTCAGGAATAGAAGCATTAGCAGTGGTGCTGCTATTGTTACTATCAGCAGGGTTGTTCTTCTGCCGATAATGTCTGACAGAGACCCGAATACAAATGTTCCCATGGCTCCGCTTACCTGAAGAACTGCCAGTGATACGCCTGCGAACCAAAGGGGCTCTCCTGCCGAGACAAGGTAAACAGGTATAAAAAGTATCAGAGTTGCCCTGAGGGCTCCGTTAAAGAGGATAATACCGCCAAGTGTTAAGAATATTGGTCTGAACTTCCTGAAAACGGCCAGGTAATCAATTTTCAAAGCACTGCTGTAGACCTCCTGCTGAATGCTGATCTTTCTTAAGCGCCACCACAAAACTGCCGAAGCAGCCAGTCCGAATGGTATCAGCCTGAGCGTTCCGGCAAGTCCCCATATCTCTACCACAGCAACCAGTATTAACGGACCTGCCGCACTGGCAAGTTCGCCCGCTGCCATAAAGAAGCTCATCCCTTTACCACGGCGGGTACCTGATAGCTTGCTGATCATGACCGGCGCAGGCACATGAAAAATTGCCGAACTTAATCCTGACACAAATAGTAATATGGCAACGACGATATAGACAGGAGCTATACCAATAAGGCTCATCGAAACTGTAGTAACCGCCGGGGCAAAGATGACGAAATACCTCACCTTTACCCTTTCGGCCATAATTCCGATGAAGGGGTTAAGGAGGTTGGGAATTCTCTGAATCACTCCCAGGAGTCCTGACAGGAAGAGACTAATGCCGAATCTTTCGATCAGCAGGGGAAGTAATGGGGGCAGGTAGGTTGAATAGGCATCATGAAGGAAATGTGCAACTGAAATAAGTGTTACATTACCGGTCTGGAAACCATCGCTTTTCTTATTATTTTTTCCTCTCTGCAAAGCGCCCCGGATTAAAGCGACGCAATAAGTTCAACCATCAATTGAGTCATGTGCCCTTCCGATTTCTCGGCTGCCTTCTGAACCATTTCATGAGTGATATAGGTCATTTTTCCTGGCACGCCCAGGTCAGTTATGACGCTGACGGCAAAGCAGGGCAGGTTCATATGCCTGGCTGTGATCACTTCAGGAACAGTTGACATGCCGACGGCATCGGCTCCAATAATATGCATGAATTTATACTCTGCCGGGGTTTCGAAGGTTGGCCCGGAGGTTCCCAGGTAAACACCCTTGTGTATTCTCAGACCTAGTCTCTTGCCTATCTCCCAGGCACGCTCTGCCATATTTCTTTCATAGGGTTCTCCCATATCGGGGAACCGAGGGCCTATGCGCTTGTCGTTGGGTCCTATAAGCGGATTGGGCAACAGGTTGATATGATCGATGATTATCATTATATCGCCTACCTCATATTCGGGGTTGACGCCTCCGGAGGCATTCGAAAGGCACAGGTATTTAATACCCAAAAACTTCAGTACCCGTATCGGGAAGGTAACCTGCTCTGAACTGTATCCCTCATAGTAATGGAAGCGACCCTTCATTGCAACCACCTTCTTTCCCGCGAAATCGCCGTATATCAGTTTGCCTTCGTGCCCTTCAACTGTTGATGTGCTGAAATGAGGAATATCCTGATAGTTTATCTCAATGCAGTTTGTCATTGCTGCTGTAAACCCGCCGAGTCCGGTGCCAAGTACAATTCCTGCCTCAGCATTGACAAAGCCCCTCTCAATCAGGAATTCTGCTGTTTCCTTTACTTTTCCGTACATAGTCAATTATATGATTGTTAAATTCTTTGGTATCTTCATTAAGGAACTCAACTTCAACCGGTATAAAGTAAGCGCCTCTTACAAACCATTCGGGCAGTCCCTCGATCATCCTCAGCCTTACGGCATCCTTTTCGGTGGTGAAGATATAAAACCGGCCTGAAGAATCTTCCATCGTTTCAGGTTTCAACCGTGAAATTTCCTCAGCCGTGAAGTTGTGATGGTCGGGGAACCTGGCGTGCCTGACCGTCCGGCAGATCTCATTCAGGTGTGAAACCAGTGGACCCGGATTTGCTATTCCGGTTATCAGCAGAATCTCTGCATCTTTCAGATCATCGGCTGTGTCAGAAACTGCCACCTCACCGGGGAAGACCGGTACAGGAGAGCCATATTTCAGGGTAGTAAAGTACAGGTTCTGGTACGGATATTTACCAATGTTCCTGAACATTATCCTCATGTCCATGGCATTTATACCGTGCGGGGTCTTGGTTATCAGAATTATGTCGGCTCGTCTTATGTTGTAACGGTGTTCGCGCAGTGTGCCACAGGGCAGCAGGCAGTCGTTTATGTAGAGGTTTGAGTAGTCAGAAAGTATGACAGACTTACCCGGGACGACAGACCTGTGCTGGAACCCGTCGTCCATTATTATCACCCCGGTTTCCGGCCGTTGCCTCATTATCTCCCTGATTCCGTTGTTACGGTTGCGGTCGACTGCTACTGTTATGTCGGTATGCTTCAGTGCCAGTTGCAGGGGCTCATCTCCTGCCACAGACACCGTGTCGAGGGCTGTAATGATCCTGAAGCCTTTGCTCTTTCTTTTGTAACCACGACTCAGTACTGCCACCCTGTAGTGCGGTTTCAGCAGCGTTATCAGGTAGTCGGCATGAGGGGTCTTTCCGGTTCCCCCAACGGCAAGGTTGCCTATGCAAATGACCGGAATGTTGTGCTCGGTAGAGGGTAGTATACCCTTGTTGTAGAGCATGTTGCGGATTCCGACTATCAGGCCGTAAACCAGTGAAAACGGGTAAAGGATATAGTATCGTCTGTTCTGACCGTGCACCTGTGCTACCTTAGGTTAATGAAGTAGGGCAGTCTTGCCTGAATACCGGTCAGGGTAGACATTTCGCGCAGGTCACTGATGTAACCGGCCAGTTGTCCCAGTTCCCTTTCGGCAAGCTTTAGACGGACATCTCCGGTAAGTTCCTTTATAATTCTGGTGTACGGATCAACAAGTTCAGGCAGCTCCTTAACAGAGTAGGTTTCAAGCTCTGCCAGTTCAGCTGCTTCGGCAATGGCGTCGCTGAGTCCTCCGGCCTTGTCTGCCAGTCCGTTGCTAAGTGCTTCGGTTCCGCTCCATACTCTTCCCTCTCCGATGTTATCAACGGCTTCAAAGGTCATCCCGCGTCCTTCTGCCACATGACCGACGAAGGTTCCATATGTCTTCTTGATACTATTCTGTATCACCTGCTGCTCATATGTTGTCAGGGCTCTTGTTATAGACGGGGCATCTGAATGCTGGTTGGTTTTGACCACCTCGGTAGTTATTCCGATCTTATCGTTGAGGAGCTTGCCGACGTTGGGGATCCTGCCGAACACGCCTATTGATCCGGTGATGGTGGCCGGATTGCAGATAATTTTTGTCGCCGGAGCAGAAATGTAGTAACCTCCCGAGGCGGCGTAGTTACCCATTGATACAACTACCGGTTTTACCTGGCGGGCCAGGTCGGCCTCTCTCCATATCAGTTCGGAGGCTATTGCGTCGCCACCCGGACTGTTGACCCTGAGGACGATGGCCTTAACGCTGCTGTCGCGGCGTGCCTCCCTGATTGCTTCGGCATAGGCGTTACCGCCAATGTTGGTCTCGTTGCCCTTGCCCATCACTATCGATCCGGAAGCGTAGATTACCGCTATTTTATCTTCGGAAACACTTTTTTTCTTTGGTTCCGGTACTTTTGAATACTGAGCCATAGAAACGGTTTTAATCTTCTTGTCAGGATCGATTTCGCATAGCATGCGCAGAGTGTCTGATAACATATCCTTGTATAGTAGTCCGTCAATAAGATTCAGCCTTAATGCTTCGTCAGGATCGAAAGCCAGCATCAGGTCGGCGATGCGGTTGATCTCTGCGGGCTCAAGTTTTCGGGCGGCTGAAATGTCATTGACCACGCTGTTCCATATAGAGCCTGTGAACGAGGCTATCTGTTCGCGGTTCTCGTCACTGAGCCTGTCGAGGAGGAATGGTTCCACCGCACCCTTGAATTTGCCGTGCCTTATTATCTGAACCTCAACGCCTATCTTTTCCAGAGCCTTTTTAAAGAACATCACCTCTGCGCTTATTCCCTGAAGCTCAATTATTGCGGCGGGGTTGATATAGATTCTGTCGGCGGCAGTTGAGACGTAATATGACTCCTGGGTAAGTATATAGTCGGTGTATGAGATGACAAACTTGCCTGACTCGCGGAACTTCAGAAGTGCCTGACGGACCTCCGAGGCGGTGGCCCAGCCTGACGGGAGGATGCCGGTCTCTATTATAACACCTTTGATTTTAGGATCTTCTTCTGCTCTTTTGAGGTTTGCAAGTATATCGTTGAGACCTGTCGTGGGAGACATGGTCATATTCATCAGGTCGAAGGTAAATGAGGGATTCGGGTTGCCGCGGTCAGGGATCTGTACGCCTGTTTTAAGAACCAGTACGGATTTGTCGCTGACGACAACAGGCTTTTTACCTGATGAGATCATTACTCCTATCATCATTATCATAAAAAAGAAGAAGATGACTGATGATAGTATTATGCCGGTTATTACGGCGAGCACGGTCTTGATGAAACTCTTCATATTCTATATATTTTGGGTATTTTAAGGGGCATAAAGATATAAAAAAAAGAGGAGCGGCCCGGTCGGGTTGCAATCTATTCGTTACTTTTAGAGTCAGAAATGGAGACTATGGAGGAGGCTGTTTTTTCATTGGGGACCAATATTGGTGACAGGGCTGCCAATCTGGCCCTGGCGCTGCAGCTACTGGAAGAATCCGGACTTGAGCGGGTGGCCGTGTCGCAGGTTTATGAGACCGAACCGTGGGGATTCAGTGCCGAAACGTCTTTTTACAATATGGTAGCTGTTTACCGTACCCATCTTGAGCCTGCCGAATTAATGGGGAGTCCTGGTCATCGCCTGTCCGCATGCTTTAGGGTTGGCAGTCCCGCTGGTGGTGGCGATCACAACCTCAATGGGGGCGAATAACGGCATTCTGATTCGTGACAGGCACGCATTAGAAGCTGCGCGCGATATTGACATTGTGATCTTCGATAAAACCGGCACGCTCAC
>JAWOIF010000090.1:0-26106 GCA_046484805.1 Bacteroidales bacterium | reverse complement strand
GCAAGGCTACACTTAGCGAGACAAGAAGTGTTGACACTATTGATACGCCAACATTTTTGCCTATGATGGTTATCATGAAGTTAGACGAGAACACAAACGGCAGGAAGACTGTTATGGTAGTAAGGGTTGCGGCTATTATTGCCTTCCATACTTCGGTGGTACCCTGTTTTACGGCAGTGTCGTGATCCTTTCCCTGCCCCGCCAGCCGGTATATATTCTCCAGTACGACTACAGAGTTGTCGATAAGCATTCCAATTGCCAGTGCCATCCCCACCAGGGTCAGGCTGTTTATTGATATCCCATTGGCATAAAAGAAGTTAAAGGCGACATAGACTGATACCGGTATTGAGACGGCAATTATAGAAACCAGTCTTATATTCCTCAGAAAGAACCAGAGAATGGCAATTGCCAGTAACCCTCCGGTGATGGCCAGTTTGATTATCTGGTTAATGTTGCTCTCCATCACCTCGGCATTGTTATTCTGCACCACTATCTCAATCTCAGACTGCTTCAGCTCACCGTTGAGGCGGTTAATTGTGGCTATAGTCTTCTTTGACAGGTCAATTAGATTTGTCTGGTTGTCGTTGATAAGCGATATGGTTACCGCTTCCATTCCGTTGACCCTGCTGATGTTTGTAACCTCTTTTACGCCGAAGGTTATTGTTGAGATGTCTTTCAACAGTACCGGTCCTTCCTGTTTTACGATCAGGTTCCCTATTTCAGTTATATCGGTGTATTCAGAAGTTACCGTTACGTAGTATTTCCTGTTTCCTTCAGTTGCCCTGCCAACGAAGGTGCGGTCCTGGCCGCCGGAACTAATAAGGTTCCTGATCTGGCTCAGTGCTATCCCGTAAGCTTTGGCAGCCTCTTCGTTGATTACTATCTCGACTGAACTTTGCTGTCCGCCGGAGATGTCAATGCCCGCAATGCCGTCGATGCTTTCGAGTATGGGTTGTATGTCGCGGTCGGCAATGTTTCTTATGCGATCAACGCCCCCGGTTCCTCTAACCTGAAGTTGCATAAACTGGCTGGTGGCCATTTCAAGGTCGACCCGTGTGACATTCACCCTGAACTCTTCGGGGATGGTGTTTCTTACCATTGCGATCTTCTCCTGCAGTTTCAGGTTGGCAAACTTCATGTTGGCCCTGTTGCTGTAGTAGATCAAAATGGTACCGTTGCGTGATGTGACCGTCGATTCGATCTTCTCTATTCCTTCCAGCGTGCCAATAGCCCCCTCAAGTGGTATGACCGCCTGAGACTCTATATAGGTTGGGTCTGTCTGAAGGGTAGAGGTGACCTGAACTATGAGGGTGGGAAGTTGGGCATTTGGGAAGAGCTCGACTGCCAGCCTCTTGTAAGAGACATAGCCCAGCAGGGTGAGCCCGATGAAAAGCATCGAGATTAGTGTCTTCCTCTTTATGATAAAATCCATTCTATTAGATCTGTTATCCTTTTAATATGCGTAATCCTGTTCACTGCGCTTACCTGTTATCATGTCCTTTAATGAATCGAGGGCCCAGTAGACGCATGGTATTACAACCAGTGTCAGGATCGTTGAAGTTACCAGCCCGCCTATTACGGCAAGGGCCATCGGTGAACGCAGTGATGCACTCTCACCAAAACCTATGGTAAGAGGTAACAATGCAAGTATGGTCGTTATACTGGTCATGAGTATCGGCCGTATTCTCTGGGAACCGGCCTCGATTATGGCTTTCTTTCGGGAGAGGCCCGCCACACGCAACTGGTTTATCCTGTCAACCAGTATTATCGAGTTGTTGACAGCTATCCCGGCCAGCATGATAAGACCGATATAGGCCATCATGTTGAATGATTTCCCCAGAATGAAGAATGTCCATACCGTGCCTATCCCGGCCAGCGGTATAGTCAGCAGAATTGTGAAGGGATGTACCAGTGATTCGAATTGTGATGCCATTACCATATAAACCAGTACGATTGAAAGGATGAGGGCAAAGGTGAGGTTCGCCATCGATTCCTTTCTTTTCAGCTCCTCTCCGGTAATTTCGATCTTGTAATCAGTCGGTATTACAATTGATGAAAGGGCGTCCTCCGCCTCCCTGACGACGTGGTCGAAGGGTTTCCCTTCCCTTACCATGGCATAGACATACCCTGTGCGGCTCTGGTTTTTCCTTGTCACCTGCCTGGGAGTTGTCGATGTCTCAACCCTCGCAATTGTGCTGAGCGGGAATCTGACATTTCCGGATGATATTATAATATGTTCGAGCTCACTCAGTGAGATATCTCCAAGCTTTATTGTAATATCCTTTATTTCTCCCTCTTTTTCGAAGGAACCGGCCTCTGAACCGCTCAGGTGACTCCTTATCTGGTTGGTAACAGTGTTGACATTAAGATTGTAATAACCGGTCTTGAACCGGTCGATCACGATATTAACCTCAGGGGTGCCTTCATCAAGTGACGTGGTTATGTTATAAAGGTATTCATTACCATCAAGGATGGTTTTGGCTTCATTAATTATCCTCTCTATCTCTGCAAAGTCCTTGCCCCTGATCTCAGCAACGAAAGGAGCCTCGTTTGTGCCCAGTGTAGTCTGAACGGCCGATTCCTCCCTTCGGAAAGCTATGTTTAGCTCAGGTACCTGGCGGAAGTACTCTTCAACAACACTTATTGCGCTTTCAGTTCGGTAAGCCTGTGTTGTTGACAGGAAAATCTTGATAGTAGCCTGGTTTTCACTTCTGATGGCACTTGTTGAAGAGAGGGAACTGCCTGCAGAGCCGCCTGCCTGACTGTAGATCATTTCGACATCTTCGCCCAGCAGGCTTCTGACAACCTCTTCGGTATTTCTTACAGTTTTGGTCGTAAGTTCGAGGGTCGAACCTTCAGGAAGCATCAGTTCCATGGTGAATTCGGGAGATTCGGCCCGCGGCATGAATTCGCTTCCAATCCGCGGCAGGATGAATGCTGTTCCCGCAAGAAGGACAATGGAGAGTATTATTACAATTCTTCTTGCATTGAGAATCTTTTCAAGTGTCAATGAGTACCATGTTATCCTTACTGAACGGGGTTCTGTTTTTACCGATTCCCTGTCGCGGAAGAGATGAGCAACCAGCGATGGAATCACCAGCATCGCCACAAACAGGGAGGAGATCAGTGAGAAGGCAACGGTCCATGCCTGGTCCTTGAACATCTCCCCCGAGGCTCCGTGCAGGTAAACAATAGGAAGGAAGACGACAATAGTAGTTATGGTAGATGCCGTTATTGCGGCGCCTACCTGTCCGGTTCCCTCCACTGCAGCTTCTTTGAAGGTAACACCACTCTCCTTTATCCGGAAGATGTTTTCCAGTACCACGATGGCATTGTCGACGAGCATACCGGCACCCAGGGCCAGTCCTCCGAGGGTCATTATATTGATGCTCAGGTCGTTAAAATACATCAGGTTGAAGGTGGCAATAATCGATATTGGTATTGCAACCACAACTACGAGTGTGGTTCCGATCCTCCTGAGGAAGATAAAGAGAACAAAAACAGCAAGTAGAATACCAAACAGGGCCGTTTTCTGTACCTCACCGATAGATTTGTCAATATACTCACCCTGATCCTGCACAACCGTAAATTCATATCCGGGCAGTGCTCTTCTGAGCGAAGTGAGTGTAGAATAGAGATTATTGACGGCTTTAACCGTGTTGAAGCTGGGTTCCTTGTAGATTGAAAGGCCAATTGCTCTTTCTCCGTTGAGCATCACTATGTTTTCGGGGTCCTTGTTCTGCATCGATATTGTTGCAACATCGCGCAGGTAGACGGGTACACGAGAGTCAGCAGCTATTGACGATGCCATTGCAGATGAGGTCCCGGTTGCGGCTCCGGCCTGCTTGAATCCTACTATGATATTGGCAAGATCTTCAAGCCCGGTTAGTACGCTTACACCCTTAACGGTATACTGTGTGCCCATGTCAACTATCGAACCTCCTGAAACGTTACGGTTGTAGCTTGCTATCTGCGATGCAATTCCGTCGGCGGTTATGCCGTATGAGTCAAGAAGGAACCTGTTGGTTTCAATAACGACCTCGCTCTCCTCCTTACCTGTAAGTTTGACATCAGCAATGCCATCAAGTCTTACCAGTTCGTTCCTTATATAGTTTTCTGCGATCTTCCTCAGTTCATCCATGTTGGTCATGGTATTGTGTCTGAGGGCCACAACCATTACGGGTGCTGCATTGGGGTCATACTGGGTAATAGAGATCTCTTCGATCGTACTGTTCTGGCTGAATGTGTTAAGGTCTTTCTGGATATCGAGGAATGCCTCGTCCATATCCTTATTCCAATTATACTCTATTGTAATGTTTGCGGTTCCAACCTCACTGACTGAAGTGACCTGTACCACATCCTTCTGGCGCATTGAGATGGATTCGATCTGGTCAACGAATTGTTTCTCCATCTCTTCAGGGGGGCGTTCTCCCGCCTTAATCTCAATATATATCTTTGGGTTATTGAGGTCAGGAAAGAGGTCGGTGCCGAGTTTCCCGAACGATATAATTCCCAGGAGAACAATACCCAGTACCAGCATCATTACCGTTACGGGGTAGTTGACTGAGAATCGAGCTAGCTTGTTCATAGTATTATCTTATAATTTGAACCCTTGTATTGGGCCCCAGTGTTTCGTATCCCGATGTAATAAGGCGTTCTTCGATATTCAGTCCTCTTAGCACCTCGACTTCAGTATTTGTTTCGAGTCCGGTCATAATAACCCTTTCCATTGCCCGGCCCTGCATTACCACATAGACGGTCTTTCCCCTCTGGCGTGAGAGAATTATCTCTTTGGGAATTACTATAACTGAATCCTTACGGTTGACAACTATGTCAGCCTTGACGAACATACCGGGACGAAGGATAAGATTGCTGTTGTCAGCAGTGACAATACCTTTGAAGGTTCTCGACTCAGAGTCAATTGCAGGTGATGTCTGCGAGACTGAAGCAGCTATTGTGTCGTCGGGGATCGTGTAATTGGTAAGGCGTGCCGGCTGGCCCGAAACGATCGTTCCCAGATATTTTTCCGGAATATTTACGTCCATATACATGGTCTTGTAGTCCATTATCTTCACGATTACCGAGTTGGTCTCGATCTGTGTTCCCGGCGTGTAGTAGGGTAGGTCGACTATCACTCCTTCAATGGTGGAGACTATATGCATCCTTTCCATCTGGAGTCTTGCACTTTCGAGGCTGTATTTGGCGTTGATGAAGCTTACCCTCGCATTGTTAAGTTCCCTGAGTGTTACACCACCTTTCTCGTAAAGCGACTCCTGTTTCTGTAGTTCGCTTTCGGCCAGTTCCAGGTTGAGTTCCTGTGCCTCGAGTCTTACCGAGTTTATAAACTCCTTGTCCTCGAACCGTGCAATCACATCACCGGCCATTACTTTGTCTCCCAACTGCCACTGCCTTCCGGCACGCGGGTTCCTTCCAAGGTAGTATGTGGCTGATATTCTTGACCTTAATTCAATTACACCTTTAGGATACACGGTACCTGTGGTTGAGATAACCTCTTCGATCGATTTGCGGGTGACATCTGTAACTCCTACCGGAACTTCAACATCAGCCTGAAGTCTCTGTTCCTGTTGACGGCAGCCTGCTGCAAAAATGAGGGCGGCCAGTGAAACGTAAAGTAATCTTTTCATTTTATTCATTGTTTTTTATTTCCTGGTTATTGATAGATTGACATGGGTGCGATTGGCTCGCCCTTTTCAAAGTCGTAAAGTGTCTGTATCTTCAGGTTAAGAAGCTCAAGCTTATAGCTTATCAGTGCGTTCGTGTATGATATTTGCGCCTGTGAGAGCTGCTCCTGGAACCTGTTGAGGTCCATACCTGTCAGGTCACCGTTACGGTACCTTTCAAGGTTAATCTGGTAGGTCAGGTTCGCATTTATAGTCGATTGTCTGGCTATCTCTATCTGGTTTCGGAGGTTAAGAAGGTTCCTGTATACCTTCCTTATGCTGAGCACAATATTATTCTCCTCATCCTCATAGGCTATCTCCTGAGTTTCTATGGAGGCTTCCGAGGCCTTTATTCTTGATTTCTTCTCTCCCCAGTCCCAGAGTGGAATGGTCAGGCTAAGAGAAACAGACTGGTTTGAATTTGGATTTTCATAGACATTGAAGAAGTTCTCATTATCACCGGTCAGTCCGACGGTCAGTCCTATCGATCCCCTGAACTCATTGAGGGCCAGCGTACGTATCATATCAAATTGTGATGTCTCAATTGATATCTGCCTCTGCCTCAGTTCGAGTCTGTTTTTCATCCCCTCGTCGATAGCGAAACCAATGTCTATAGATATTGTGTCAACGGTTATGTCGGGGATTACCAGAAAATCATCGAAAAGACTCATTCCAACGAGTATCTTGAAATCGTCTTTGATATTTTCCAGGCTTACGAGCCTGTTCTCATAATCAGATCTTGAATTGGCAAGGTTCAGTTCCGCCTGGTAGAGTTCAACCTCGGCCGAGAGGCCGGCTTCAGCCTTGGCTTTGGTTATCTCATAGCTCTCCTGCATGTTCTTATATGCATTGAGCGATATCTCGAGACTTTGTTGCTGTTGGTATACTGCATAGAATGCCTGTGTAACCTGCCTCTCCAGCTGCATACGCGACAATGCATGCGATATCTGGGTATTCTCAAGATTGAACTCAAGCTCATTCAGTATCAGTTTTGTTCTGTTGTAGGTAAAGATAGGCTGGTCGAACCTGAGATTCAGTCTGTTGTCGAATCCCTTTGTAGCGCTTTCATATAATACCGGGACTTCTCTCTTCAGATAGAAGTCATTATATGCCAAGGTGTTTGTCAGCCTTATGGTTGCATCGGTTGCAACTATGGGCTGAACGATACTGAATGCTGTTGAGCTTGAGAAGTTCTGTGTTGTAGTATAGGCAGCAAACTGCTCGCTAAGTGTCCTTCCCTGTGAATATGAGACCGGATTGACCGTTAGCTGGAAGGCTGATTTTAGTGCAGCTCTCTGCGCATTCAGGTTCTCCTGACTTCTTATAAGACCAAGCCTGCTCCTTCTTATGGAGGGGCTGTTGTCTTCTGCGATATCCAGAGCATTGTTGAGTGTCAGTCCTGTCTGTGAAAAGACCATTTGGCCGGACATCACGAGTATCAAGACTATATTCAACACGCATTTGTAAGATTGTTTGATTTGTGATTTCATCTTTATTATTGAATTGAGTATTAATTGGCTGGTTGCTGGCTTCATTCACCGTAGCCCTGGCGAAGGCGGGTTATTGATTATTGCGTTTTACCCATTTTACTGCGTCGCCTACAACCATGCGGGCTGTTGACTTGTTATTAAGCTCTACGCTTGCGCTGTCTGACGAAAAGTAGTAGGAGCCCAGTTTATTCCATCCCGGATCAGCAGTTTCGAAATCAAGGACTATCTCTTCGCTACCGTCATCGTGGAAGACCATAAAGTTAAATTCCTTCATCATGGGAGTTTGACTACCTCTTTCTCCCCTTCTTCCCTGGGCATCGGTAACTGTCACCTGACCACCGGGTTGACCACCGGGTCCTCCAACCATAACCTGTCCGCCCACCTGTCTGAATGCCTGCATCATACGATTCCCTGATTTTGGTATATAGGCGTAGACGTCATAGTAACCCGGAGCGGGGATTGCTGCTTTCCAGGTAACAAATCGTTCTCCGGCACCACTTTTTGTATAGACAGCTGATTTTATATATTTCCCGTAATAGTCGCTCATTACAACCGGTTGCCAGTATTCAGGCAGGAAGGTTGGTCTCATCTGCGCGTATCCTTCTCCGTCATTGTTGGTAATGCCAAGTATTCTTTTTATCGGACTTGGTTCAAAAACCTGACTTCTTGAGAACCCCGGGTCCTCATTGTCAACGATTATCTCGTTTTCTTCGGTCAGTAATGGCAGTGATGGCAATATCTCTTCTCCCTCGGACGGAATGGTGCCACAGGGTGCCTTTTCGGGCTGGCCGAAGATGAATGTCAGTTCACCGGGGATGTTCTTCGCCATAACTGTGTTTATGACCATAGCGCGGGGTTGGGTTTCACTTACAAGACTTATTATTTTTGCCTGGTTACCTTCCATGAATACGATTCCGCTTATATCTGCAACATTCATACCTCGTCCCTGCATAGCAATTTCAATCCGTTGCATGCCTCCGGCACCGGTAGCGGTGAAATTGGCCATACCGCCACCGCCGCCACCGCCGCCACGACCGCCACCCATACCTCCACCGGTACGGAATGTTATATTGAACAATCCGGGTGCCGGCTCAGGATTGGATGCAGTAAATGTGACCAGGTACCTCGACCGTTCATCAATTACCACTTCAGATAACTTAGGGTCTGATATTATAAAGCCTGGAATATCGTGACCCTCAAACCAGTTGGGGAGGTATTCAGAGAGGCTGAACCCGAAGGAAGCCATCAGGTCTCTGTCAAACTTGCTTATATCAATCCTTGTGAACTTATTTTGATTGAGGTAGTCTGAAAACCATGTCCTGAATTCATCAATGCCGGCCTGTGCCCGCATCATATTGAAGAGATAATCGCCCTTTACCGTAAGTATCATCCTGAGGGTGTCAGCAGATGGTGATTCATTTAGTACCTCTTTCAGACTCTTACCTTTAAGATAAAAATTCGCAATATCGGTTTCAGAAAGTCCGCCCATTACTCCCTGTACGCCTCTCATCATCTGGGTTGTGACTTTCTGGAGGTGGGATTCAAATACCGAGTTAATTACAGGAAAATCATCGGAATAGAAGTTATTCTTGAAGAAATAGAAGCTGGGGCGAAGCAGATACCTGGAGGGCTCGTTGACCACATTGCCTCTTGCAAATCTGTAGTTACTACCACTGATAAAGGTTTGCCTGGCGAAATTACTGAAGAGTCTTACCTGCAACTCCTTGTCGGTTATTACCTGATTTTGTCTTTCCATTCTTCTCTTCTGCCTCTTGAAGTCGCGGCTGAAGCCTGCCTGTCTGAGGGTTACCAGTCTTTCGGGAAGAAGGATAACAGATGGTTGTACCTCAGCTCTTGTCTGTGTATTCTTTCTGGGATAGCTAAAAAATTGTACCGGTACTTCAATGAATGAGAGAGTTGGGAACGGATATTTTGTTGAAAAGCTGGTTTCAAGGTCTGTCATCAGCACATTGAGCAGGCTGGGAAGCGTATCGGCTAATTCGGTGAACACCGATTTATAGTAATCATTACCGGGGAAGTAATGTGTTTTATATTGTATATCTCCAGCGGTAATGGTATCGGTAAGGTAGTTGCCAATGGCAAGTGTGACCCCTGAAAGCGGGGTTTCATGTGATATCTGCCAGTTACCGTCACTTCCGGTGGTTGTTCCCTGGGTAATGGCGGTGAGATGGTTTCCGGTTTTTACATTAAGGATAAATTCCGTGAAATCGACTTTTATTCTGGCCGGATTTGAGGGGTAGTAGTTGAGAGCTGCAACAGGGTACCAGTGAGTTTCGGGGGTAAGCAGAACATAATCGTCGGTCAGGAATGCCTGACGCTTGTTGACGTTAACATTTCCGATCCTTGAAGGGTATTCCATTATGTCGTCTGTGTAGTATGGGTAACAGAAAGACTCATTGATTGTACCGCTGTAGGCAATAAAAATTTGCTCAGATTCTCCTTCATCGAGTGGTCTTGACGGATCTATTTCTGCTATGTTAAAGACCCTGCTGAACTTCATCGGGCTTCCGTTTGCGTCTGTGATGCTGCTGATTTTCAGGGATGGGTTTAATGAAAGTATATATTGTCTTATTGGCAGATCATGATCATTTCTTAGTGTAAGACCTGCTGTCACGGCAATTTTATCACCCTGGTGCTCCACATTAAGATCGGCATGGCTTATGGTCGCAAACTTCGTTGCTTCGTACCTGGCGTTTGTGTCAATAACGAGCTGTTTGTCTCTTTTGTCATCAGTATATTCATCAAGGACACGCCATGCAGAAAAACCTGCCGTAATGGCAAATAGTACCAGCAGCACCCTGGTAACAGTATTTTGGATTGCAGACTGAGGCAGCCTTTTGAAGATGATTATTGTTATCATCACGCATGTCATCCCAAGGGAGAAATAGAACAACCTCTGGAACAATATATAAGGTAAATTATCGTATCCGATTATTCCTGACCTGAATACCGGTAGGCCGAAAGCCATATAGTCAAAGATGTAACCTGCCCTGTAGAAGAGATAAAAAATCACCATGGCGGCGTATCCCAAAAGTAATAGAAAAGTAATAGCCTGGTTTCTTACAACTGACATAACCAGGAATGCAAACCCGAGGCTAAATATGATTGTTGGTACGACAATGAGTAGAAGATGAGACACATAAGATAGTATGTCAACCCTGGTCATTGGTGAAATAATATTGATCAGCATGGCGATCATAAGTATGAGCAGGTTTAGCCCCAGGAAAAGTCGTAGTATTCCGAGGGTTTTGCCGAGCACATACTCCATGTTTGACATCGACCTTGTATAGAGCACTTCATTTGTGTCGAGCTTCTTGTCTCTCTTGAGGAAATCTGCGGCCAGGAATATGACTACGATTGCCTGTATTATGTTCAGGAGATAGATATTAATATGGGGTAAAGCTGATGCAATGCCGAGGGTTTCCCAGCTTTCATCTCCTACGGGGGAAAACATTCCTATATTGAGCATAGTGAAGATAAAGAGGGCACTGATGGAGAAAAGCCTGAAGAACCAGCTTCTCCTTAATGTTTTTGCCTCATAATGGGCTACAGTTCTTACGTTATGTATAAATGCCATGATTGATCAATTTACCGTTAAACATTTTCATTTCCCATTGTCTCCATCTCCATAAAATATACGTATGCGTGTTCCAGATCAGGCTGGATTTCCGAGGAGTCATAGCGAGGTTTCTCATTTGATACTATCTGGACATCCCATCCTATGTCGGTTGGTATTGTAGAGATGATATGGTACTTGTCCTTGATTAACTCATACTCTTCTACAGTTACCGAAATATTGTAAACATGACCGTTTGCTTTTTCTACCAGTTTCTCAGGTGAGCCTGAGTAGACAACTTCCCCCTTGTTAAGCAGGGCCATAGTCTGGCAAGTCGATGAGATATCTCCAACAATATGTGTTGAAAGTACGATTATAACATCATTACTTTGACTCAAATCCGACAGAATGTTCCTGAACCTTATTCTCTCGTCCGGATCGAGACCGGTTGTCGGTTCATCAACAATAATCAGCCGGGGATTCCCGATAAGGGCCTGTGCAATTCCAAGCCTCCTTTTCATACCACCAGATAGTCTGTTGGCTCTTCTGTCGCGTGCTTCGAACAATCCAACCTTCTCAAGCAGGGAATCGACCTCGGCCATTCTCATTTTACGGTCCCTGATGCCGGCCAGTGCACCTGAGTAGTCGAGAAATTCCCATGTTTTAAGGGCTGTAAAAAAGCGAAAATCCTGCGGGAGATATCCAAGTATCTTACGCACTTGCCGGCGGTTTTTGTGAATGTCCCTGCCATCGATAAAAACGGTTCCCGATGTCTGTTTCATCAGCGTTACGAGTATCCTCATAAGTGTCGATTTGCCCGCCCCGTTTGGGCCCAACAATCCGAACATACCGTTTTCAATATCGAGGGTGACATCTTTGAGTGCGTGATTACCATTTCTATAGATCTGGTTCAGGTCTCTGATCTCTATCTTCATTCTAAAATAAGATTTTATATAATTGTATTCTATTGGTTTTGCATTTGACCCTGAAAGAGTCTCAAATATTTCAAACAATATGATTAATGAGTCTGAGCAATCAGACTTTTAACATTTTTTTAAGAAATAGGGTTTTTTATGCAGCTTATGTTATCGGGCATTAACAAACGAGTGATTCATAATTTTTAATGCACAAACTTATTCATAATTTTGGTGTGTAAAAAAAATAATTGGTTTGAAAGAGGCTGCAAAAAAGAGAAAAATAATCAACGATCCGGTATACGGTTTCATTGACATACCCTCAGGGTTCATTTTTGAACTTGTTGAAGGACCCTGGCTGCAGCGTCTCAGGCGCATAAGGCAGCTTGGCCTGACAAATTATGTCTATCCGGGAGCTAATCACAGCCGTTTTCAGCACAGTCTTGGGGCGTTCCATCTTATGTCTGCTGCAGTCAGCACCCTGAGGATGAAGGGAGTTGATATTACTGCCGATGAAGAGGAGGCCATTTATGCATCCATACTGTTGCATGACACCGGTCACGGTCCTTTTTCCCATGCACTTGAGTATTCCATAACCGATGATGTTGATCATGAGGTCATCTCATCCTACATTATGGAGAAGCTTAATGAGAACTACGGCGGCAGGTTGAGTATGGCGATAGAGATATTCAGGAACAGCTATCACAGGAAGTTTCTTCATAATCTTATTGCTGGCCAGACAGATATGGATCGTCTTGACTATCTGACACGAGACAGTTTCTTTACAGGTGTTATAGAGGGATCGGTTAGCTCTGATCGTATAATCAAGATGCTCAATGTTGATAATGACAGGTTGGTAATTGATGAAAAGGGAATATATTCTCTTGAGAAATTTTTGATAGCCAGACGTATGATGTACTGGCAGGTGTACATGCACAAGACGGTTATTGCTGCTGAAATGATACTGTCAGGAATTATCAGGAGGGCAAGAGAGCTTGCCATATCAGGAGTGGATATTAAGGTCAATCCCTGGCTGGAATTTTTCCTGATGAACAACATCTCAGCAGCTTTGGTATCAGATCAGGGTAAGTCATACAGGGATGAAATATTAAAAAATTTCATGAAACTTGATGACAATGAGATACTCCAGTGTACGAAGATATGGATGGATCATCCTGACAAAATCCTGTCAGCTCTTTCGTCCAGTCTGCTTTTGCGCCGCTTGCCTGCTATTGAGTTAAGCAGTGAGCCTTTTGATGAGAACAGGGTTGACGAATTGAGGAAGATGGCAGGAAATTTGTTGCAAACAGGGCCGGAAATGATAGATTATTTCGTTTTTACCGGAGAGGTTTCGAACCGGACCTACACTCCTGATCAGGGACCGATAGGAATAATGATGAAGAAAGGCGGAATTAGCGATATATCGGAGGTGTCTGATATATTTACCCATAATTTACTTTCACAAGACAGGATTAAATACTTTCTTTGTTACCCGAAAAATATACGTTAGACAGATTAAAAGAAGCAATAATGGAGTTTACGGCAGTAATGATAGCTGACTACCTCGGTGGCACCATATCAGGTGACCCCGGAGTAAAAGTCCATACTATTGCCAGGATTGAGGAGGGCAGGGAGGGAGCCCTTTCGTTCCTGGCGAACCCAAAATATGAACAGTATATTTATACTACCGCCTCATCGATCGTACTGGTCAATGACGATTTCGTTCCATCTTCACCTGTTAAGGCAACCCTTGTGAAAGTCAGGGATTCTTACAAGGCTTTTGCGTCGTTGCTTACACTCTATGAGCAGTCAAAACCTGTGAAGAAAGGTATTCATCCTACGGCTGTCATTGAAGAGTCGGCCAGAATTGGCAAGGATGTTTACATAGGGCCTTATGTCTGCATTGGTGAAAACGTAACGGTTGGTGATAACTGCAGTATCTATGCACATGCCAGTATCGGCGATAATTCGAAATTAGGGAATGCTTGCAGGCTTTATTACGGAGTAAAGGTCTATCACGAGTGCATAATAGGCAATAATTGCACGATCCATGCTGGTAGTGTCATTGGCGCCGATGGCTTTGGCTTTGCCCCACAATCGGAGACTGAGTTTATGAAAATTCCTCAGATAGGCAATGTCATCCTGGAAGACAATGTTGAAATAGGCGCAAATACATGCATTGACCGGGCGACTATCGGTTCCACCATTATAAGAAAAGGAGTAAAGCTCGATAACCTGATCCAGATAGGCCATAATGTTGAGATTGGTGAGAATACGGTTATGGCGGGTCAGACCGGAATTGCAGGATCGACGCGAATAGGAAAGAACTGTATGTTTGCCGGGCAGGTTGGGATTATGGGGCATATTTCCGTTGCAGATGAAACGAAGATAGGAGCCCAGTCCGGTATAGCAGGAGCGGTCAAAAACCCCGGCACAACACTGATTGGATCTCCTGCAATGGATTACCATGGTTTTATGAAGTCGTGGGTCATCTTCAGAAAATTGCCCGAGATAAGGACGGCAGTGGAAAAATTCGAGAAGTTTTTAAAAGAGTCTGATAATCAATAATTATTACTGACGTTCTAAAAGAAATCTATTGAAATAAACCAAGTTAGGTGAGATTTGGTTGTGTTGTTCGAAAAAAAATTATTTCTTTTGTGCCATCTAATCATTAGAATTACTTAAGATGACAGAGAAACAGCGAACCCTGGCCGGAGAGATCAGCCTCACCGGTAAAGGGCTTCACTCGGGGTTAGATGTGAAGGTAACTTTCAAGCCTGCCCCGGTTAACCATGGTTACAAGTTCTGCAGGGTAGATCTGCCCGGCAAGCCCTGGATAGATGCAATTGCAGATAATGTTACTGATACATCAAGAGGGACAACCCTGGTTGAGAACGGCGCCTCTGTTGCAACAATAGAGCACATTTTGGCTGCTTTTAACGGAAAAAGAGTCGATAATGCCATAATTGAAATCGACGGTCCGGAGGCTCCCATAATGAAGGGTAGTTCAATGATGTTTGTGAATGCCATTAATAAGGTTGGTGTCATTGAGCAGAATGCAGAGAGAAACTATTTTGCCATAAAAGAGAAGATTGTATTTTCTGATGAGGAGCATGGAGTTGACCTTATTATTTACCCTGACGATCATTTCAGCATAAATGTACTGATAGACTATAACAGCAAGATACTGGGCAACCAGTATGCAATACTCGATTCGATTGATGACTTTGAGGAGGATATCAGTTCCAGCCGTACTTTTGTCTTCTTTCATGAGCTTGAGCCTCTTTTCAAGATGGGCCTGATAAAAGGCGGGGATCTTGACAACGCCATTGTTATTTTGGATAAGGAGGTTCCTCAGGAAGAGATCGACAGAATTGCCAGGCTCTTCAACAAACCAGGCATAACAAACCACAAGGCCGGAATTCTCAACAACACCGAACTGCACTTCCCGAATGAACCGGCCCGGCACAAGCTACTTGACATCGTAGGAGATCTTGCACTGGTTGGTCAGCCAATCAAGGGTAAGGTCGTGGCTACACGGCCGGGGCATTTTGCAAATACCAGGCTGGCGAAGCTTATCAGACAGGAAATTAAGAAGGCTACATCGAAAAAGGATATTCCGGTGTATGACCCCTCTGTGCCTCCGGTATTGAATCTTGAAGATATTAAGAGACTTCTGCCTCACAGATACCCCTTCCTGCTGATTGACAAGATAATTCATCTTGATGAGAACATGACGGTCGGGTTGAAGAATGTCACCTTCAACGAGTTCTTCTTTCAGGGACATTTTCCTGATGAACCGGTGATGCCAGGTGTTCTGCTGGTCGAGGCCATGGCCCAGACAGGAGGTATACTGGTGCTGAAAACAGTTGACGAACCTGAAAAATATTCCACCTATTTTCTTAAAATTGACAAAGTAAAATTCAAGCAAAAAGTGATCCCGGGAGACACTGTACTTTTTAAACTCGAGATGACCGAACCGGTGCGCAGGGGTATTGTCCAGATGTACGGTCAGGCATTCGCGGGCGGAAAACTGGTTGCCGAGGGAGAACTTACTGCACAGATTGTTAAAAACAGATAATATAAATGATCTCAGAACAGTCATACGTACATCCTGATGCCCGGTTGGGAGAAAATGTCAAGATAGATGCATTTGCATATATATATGGCAATACTGAAATAGGTGAAGGCACCTGGATCGGCCCTGGAGCCGTAATAATGGAGGGAGCGCGAATAGGAAAGAACTGTAAAATATTTCCCGGTGCTGTTGTTTCGGCCATTCCGCAAGACCTCAAGTTCAAGGGCGAAGAGACAGTCGCGGTGATAGGTGACAATACCACACTGCGTGAATGTGTCACCATAAATCGCGGAACCTCATCAATCGGAAAAACGGAAGTGGGAGACAATTGCCTTCTTATGTCATATGTTCATGTGGCTCATGACTGCGTTATCGGTAATAATTGTGTGCTAGTTGGCTATACAGGTCTTGCCGGCGAGGTTCATGTCGATGACTGGGCCATTCTGGGTGGCGGTACGGTGGTTCATCAGTTCGTGCATATCGGCGGACACGTTATAATTGGTGGCGGGTCAAAAGTAAGAATGGATGTACCACCCTATATTATGGCCGACAGGGATCCTCTCTCTTTTATGGGCATAAACTCTGTCGGGCTTTCCCGCCGTGGTTTTACGAAGGAGAAAATGGAAAATATTGAAAATGTCTATCGTGCCCTGTACAAGAACGGGATGAACACATCGCAGGCGCTGGCATATATTGAGAGTGAGATTGAACAGTCTCAGGAGCGCGATTACATTATTCAGTTTGTCAAAAACTCACAGAGGGGAATTATCAGATCAAGGTAGTTTCCATCCCTGTGCCCTGAGTTCTACCAGAGAATCGTCGGGGGTCACAAGAGTAGATCCTTCCGAAGGGTCGGTCAGGTATCCAATCATAACCAGTCCAGCCATCTCATTAACGCTTTTCACCTGGTCGATGGGTATAAGCATCAGAAATTCATAATCGTCTCCGCCATTCATTGCAGCTGTTACCGGATCGTAGTTCATTTCGGAGGCATTCCTGTGTGTTGCCTGATCGATAGGTATCTTGTCATAGTAAAGGCGGCATCCCAGGTTATTCTCCCTGCACAGGCCGATAAGCTCTGTAGCAAGGCCCTCCCTGACCACTGTCATAACAGAGGGTTTGATACCCTTGCTATCCAATTCGCTGATCAAATCAACTCTTAGCTCCGGTTTCAACTGTCTTCCAATAGTGTATTCGTAATCTGAAAGGTCTGGCTGTGCCCCTGCTCCTCCCTGGAATATCCTTCGTTCTCTCTCCAGTACCTGTAGTCCGGTGAATGCCGCACCCAGGTCTCCGGTTACACATATCAGGTCATTGACAGCCGGCGAAGGTTTAACTTCACCAGACTCTTTCCGGTAGCCCCACGCAGTACAGGAGAGGGTTAGTCCTGTCAAAGAGCTGATGAAATCGAAATGTCTTATTTCTACACCATACTTTTTCGCTGCCGGTTTAATACCTTCAATCAGATCTTCAGCCTCAGCCTTACCGAATCTCGAACTCATCCCCACAGAAAATCGTAGTCCGGCAGGCCTGCCTCCGGAAGCAAATATGCCGGCAAGAGTCCTTACCACAAGCTTGTAGCCAAGGTGTCTGAGCGGGAAATATACAAGGCTGAAATCTATACCCTCGAGCATAATTTCATGGCTCACAAGCAGTTTTTCACCTTCTGAAACGGTCGAAGTTCCAAATGCCGTCTCCTCTCTCTTCAGTCCTGTCTTTTGCGTGATATGTTCGAAAAGGTCATACCTGCCCAGTCCCTTCTCTTCGTTCTTTTCATCACTCTTTTTTGCCATTGTTCAAGTATCGGGTAAGGTTGCAAAGTTACAAAATGTCAGGCAAAGGAAAGCCCGGCATTTTTCGCCGGGCCTTCATGCATCAACCTGTTTCAGTTACTCAAGTATTATTACCTTTTCTTTTGGGTATTTTACAGTATAGGTAAGCACAAGATCTCTGCTCTGTTGCGGTTCAAGGTTGAATTCCCAGGTCACCATGCCGCTGACAGTGTCAAGGTTGCCACCCGAAATCTGTGTTGCCTCAACCGTTATATCACTGTTTGTCGAAACCGGTATCTGATCGCTGATTTTAATTGCAACGGTCTCTCCCTTGTTGTTCCTGACAGTTATCATGAAAGACCTTGTATCAATGCGGTTGTTGCCAAGAAACCTGCGTGCGGTAGTCTCTACCTGTCTTTCCCGTTTAATTGTAATACCTCTGTCGGAACCAAGGCTTATCTTCATGGTGTCACCGAACTGGGCAGGAGAAAGCCAGCTGTTGCCAACGAATCTGTTTTCGAAGTAGAGGTTGGCCTCACCGCCGATGATGTTCAGGTTCTCCCATTCGGCTATTCTGCCTGTTAGGTAAGCTTTGGCGTCTAGCTTGGGAACCGACTCCCTTACGTACGAGGCAGTGGTTGTCGTACTGCCTATTTCGATCGTCTTTGTACGTCCGTCGGAAAGAATATCGGAGGGTACTGTAACATCAAACGACACAGCTGTGATGCCCTGGGTTATCATCACCTCAGGTGCTTCCGCTGCCATCGCAAAATATTCGACCTCTTCAACCTTATCAGCCGCGGGTTGCGACCTGGCAGCAACTCCTGCTGCCTTGCCCCTGAGCATTAACTCCGGGGGTTGATAAAATGAAAGATACCATGGATTCAGTACAGGTATCTCACCCGACTCCGAAGGAGAGGCGTTGGTGAAACTGAGCCTTACACCCTTCCAGTCATTGCCTGTACTCTGAAATACATTAGCCTTGTAAACAAGCGCTACCGGCTTGTTCGTATCCTCAACCCTGATGTCGTATGAGGGGGTCCAGCCTGCATTGGTAACCACGTAGCTTACCATCAGCTTACCGGTTACTGCTGCCGGCGCCGATATCGTAACTGCAATCTCTCCCGTGGGCAGTCTCCTTTTACCCATACTCTGGTTAAGCTGATTATTCAGATCCTGAAGCTGCTTTTCGTAATCCCTGATAAGACGTGTCTTCTTCAGTACAGTAGTCCTTACCTGATCGATATTCGACGAGTAGAGTTCAAGCATCGCCCTGTACTGCTCAGCCGTCAGGGTCCCATCCTTGCCCGTGATGACCCTGTTTGCCACAAGAAAGTTCTCTCTCTCCCGCAGCACCTCTATCGCCGTTTTCTCATCCTCGACTTTTCCATTGAGGACCTCTATCTTTGATTTCAGATCTTTCACTTCGGGCGAGTCTCCTGTTGCTTCCAGGAAATTGTTTGAATGTGAGACACCCATTATGGTGAATCTTCCCTCTCCGCTGACCTGTATTGTGGAACGGATTATATACGGAGACAGACCCTTCAGCATCAATACAGTCTCTCCTGCAGAAGCAGAGATACCGGCTTCGCTGCTTATCTGAGCCCTGTCTGGAAAGAGCGTAACATGTTTTATCTCGCTCTGTATCTCCTTCTCAACACTCCCGTAGCCTGCAGTTGCCGTCAGCAACAGTAAAAGGCTTGAAATTATCAGTGATTTCATAAGGCATTGTATTTGTTTTAAGGTATAAAGATACCATCTTTTGTTAAGCTATTCTTACATCACAGAAAGCTAAGCTTAATACTCAAAACCCGAACCACAAAATTACACTTTCTGTACTTCATCCTCAGTCTTGGTGGCATCTCTCCCCTACATGGTGAATAAAAGATATTTGTATCCCCTTTTATTGGCTTAATCACACGGAATGATTAATTTTGGCGGACTCTTTTATTAAGATTAAATTAAATATATTCAACATTTGCCCTGCTGGCTTGTTTAACCAGTATATTAGGTTCATCAGAAAGATGATATGGAAAAGGATGATAAAATACTCGATGAGGTAACTTCAGGCGATTATAAGTACGGTTTTTACACTGACATTGATGCAGACCAGATACCGAAGGGGTTGAATGAGGATGTTGTAAGGATGATCTCCGAAAGAAAAGGTGAACCCGAATGGCTGCTTGAGTTCAGACTGAAGGCCTTCAGGCACTGGGAGAAAATGAAGATGCCGGAATGGGCGAATCTGAAGATACCCGAGATAGATTACCAGGATATTATTTACTACTCGGCTCCGAAACAGAAGGTCTCTCCCGGCAGTATCGACCAGATAGATCCCGAGTTAAAAAGTACATTTGACAAGCTGGGGATACCCCTCGAGGAGCAAAAGCGTATGACGGGTGTGGCAGTCGATGCTGTAATGGACAGTGTCTCTGTTGCTACCACATTCAGGGAGACACTGGCTGAAATGGGTATTATCTTTTCTTCTTTCAGTGAGGCTGTAAAGGAATACCCCGATCTGGTCAAAAGGCACCTCGGGTCGGTAGTTCCCTACACAGATAACTATTTTGCAGCACTTAACTCGGCAGTATTCAGTGATGGTTCGTTTTGCTACATCCCGAAAGGAGTCAGGTGTCCCATGGAGCTTTCGACCTATTTCAGGATAAACGCAGCCAATACAGGGCAGTTTGAGAGAACCTTGCTGGTGGCCGATGAGGAGAGTTATGTGAGCTACCTTGAGGGATGTACGGCACCGATGAGGGATGAAAACCAGCTGCATGCCGCGGTGGTCGAGATTATCTCGGAGAAAGGTGCTGAAGTGAAGTATTCGACAGTTCAGAACTGGTATCCGGGCGACAAAAACGGCAGGGGAGGTATATACAACTTTGTAACCAAGAGAGGCATCTGCAAGGGTGATAATTCGAAGATATCATGGACGCAGGTGGAAACCGGCTCGGCAATAACATGGAAATATCCTTCCTGCATACTGCGGGGAGACAACTCTGTCGGAGAGTTCTATTCAGTGGCCGTTACCAACAACCACCAGCAGGCCGATACCGGTACAAAAATGATCCATATCGGCAAAAACACTAAGAGCACGATAGTATCAAAAGGCATTTCGGCAGGAGTCAGTCAGAATAGTTATCGCGGACTGGTGAAGGTGCTGAAGAATGCCACGGGAGCAAGGAACTTTTCTCAGTGCGATTCGCTTTTGCTGGGCGACAGGTGCGGGGCCCACACATTCCCCTACATTGAGGTCGACAACCAGAGTGCAATAATTGAACATGAGGCTACAACTTCAAAAATTGGAGAAGACCAGATATTCTACTGCAACCAGAGGGGCATTTCAACTGAGGATGCTATAGGATTGATAGTAAACGGCTATGCCAGGGAGGTGCTCAACAAGCTGCCAATGGAGTTTGCGGTTGAAGCACAGAAGCTTATGCAGATAAGTCTTGAGGGGAGCGTGGGGTAGAGGATGTCAGATGTCAGATTTCAGATTAACGATTTCAGATTTGCGATATAATAGTAGGATTAAGTGATAATATAAAAGAGATGCTTGTAATAGATAATCTTAAGGCTTCCATCAACGGGAAGCAGATACTGAAGGGGATTTCGCTCAATGTAAAGGAGGGTGAGATTCATGCCCTTATGGGGCCGAACGGCTCGGGTAAGAGCACACTGGCTTCTGTCCTTGCCGGCAGGGAGTTTGTTGAAATTGATGAGGGCACTGTTTCATATTTTGGTAAGGACCTGATGGAGATGACTCCTGAAAACAGGGCTCGCGAAGGGATATTCCTCGGGTTTCAGTACCCTATTGAAATCCCGGGCGTAAGCATGGTTAACTTCATGAAGACAGCCGTCAATGAACAGAGGAAGTACAGAGGAATGGAGCCACTGTCTGCCTCAGATTTCCTGAAGCTGATGAGGGAAAAGAAAGAGCTTGTGGAGATCGATACGGCCCTTACCAACCGATCGGTTAACGAGGGGTTCTCAGGGGGTGAAAAGAAGAAGAACGAGATATTCCAGATGGCTATGCTGGAACCTAAACTGGCGATACTTGACGAAACAGACTCAGGACTCGACATAGATGCACTGAGAATTGTTGCCAATGGCGTCAACAAACTTAAACGCAACGACACTTCAGTCATAGTCATTACGCACTATCAGCGGCTGCTCGATTTCATAGTTCCTGATGTCGTTCACGTAATTTATGATGGCCGTATAGTAAAAACGGCCGGCAGGGAACTTGCCCTTGAACTCGAGGAGAAGGGATACGACTGGATAAAGAAAGAGGCTGAAAAAAATGATGTAGCATGGACAGTAAATCCGAAATAAACACCAGGTATATTGACCTTTACCGTAACAATATCGGGAGGATTGAGTCGCAATCGACACCTTTCATAAATTCCCTGAGGGAAGAGGCAATCGGAAGGTTTTCGGCGCTGGGTATTCCCGACAGGAAAGATGAATCATACCGGTACACCAACCTTGATATGTTTTTCAGGCATCAATACAACAGTTATTTCATGCCGGGGCCCGGTGACTTCCAGAGAGCAGAGAGATTCAGCTGTGAGGTGGAGGACCTTGATGTACATAACCTGGTGTTGCTAAATGGCTTTTATCCGACCAACAACGGAAAGCTGAAAGAGCTTGAGTCAGGTATAACGATAGGGAGTCTGAATGAGGCTGCTGACAAGATGAAGGAGATTGTCAGCGGACATTACGGCCGGTATGCCGCCAGTGAAACTGACGGGCTTATTCACCTGAATACAGCCATGGCTTCCGACGGAGTCTTCATTCACGTGCCTCGTAACCAGGTGCCGGACAAACCCATACAGATCGTCAATCTGGTTTACTCTGAAGAGGATATATTCGTTCAGCACCGTAACCTCATTGTAGTTGAAGAAAACGCTGAAGCTACACTGATCATCTGTGATCATACCCTGTCGCCGATGAAGTTCCTCACCAATGCAGTTACCGAAGTTTATGTTGGAAAGAATGCCAGGTTTAATATTGTAAGGGTTCAGAATGAACACAATAATGCTGCTAAACTATCACATACCTTCATTCATCAGGAGCGCGACAGCTTCGCATCATCAATAAACGTAACCCTTCATGGAGGACTGGTACGGAACAGTACTTATCATTACCTTGGAGGAGAAGGGGCCTCAACAAATTCAGCGGGTCTTTACCTGTCAGACAAGTCGCAGCACGTTGACAATTACGTGAATGTCGACCATGCATTTCCGAACTGTACCAGTAACCAGTTGTTCAAGGGAGTACTCGATGATTTAGCTACCGGAGCCTTTAACGGACGGATACTTGTCAGGCCGGGAGCTCAGGGTACCAGGGCCTACCAGAGTAATAACAACATTCTGCTCACTGATGATGCCAGAATGGATACAAAGCCGCAGCTTGAGATCTTTGCCGATGATGTAAAGTGCAGCCATGGAGCTACGGTAGGTCAGCTTGATGATGATGCGCTCTTCTATCTTACATCACGCGGCATTGGAAGCCGTGAAGCCAGACTGATGCTGATGTTCGGTTTTGCACATGAGGTTATTAAGGAGATTCCGGTAGAAGCACTTCAGGAAAGGATGGACAGCCTGGTGATGCAGAGATTAAGGGGAGAATTGTCGAGGTGTGCAAGTTGTATGGTGAAATGCGGGTAACAGTGAATAAATGATTAATGTAGAAAAGATAAGGAGCGATTTTCCGATACTCTCTGAGAAAGTATACGGTAAGGAACTGATTTACCTCGATAACGGAGCAACAACCCAGAAACCAAAGATAGTTACCGATACCCTGACCGAAGTACTTACTAAGTATAATGCAAACATACACAGGGGAGTGCACCGGTTAAGCGATATTGCCTCCGAAGCATATGAAAAGGCGCGCGAGACAGTGAGAGCCTTTATTAATGCCGGTTCGACAGATGAGATAATATTCAATTCAGGTACTACCGCAGCAATAAACAATGTAGCATTCTCATTCGGAGAACGATTCATCAGAGATGGCGATGAGATAATTATCTCGGCGCTAGAACATCATGCCAACATAGTTCCGTGGCAGATGTTGTGTGAAAGAAAGGGAGCAAAGCTGAAGGTTATCCCAATGGATGACAACGGAGTACTTGACCTTGAAGCCTACAGAAAGCTTATAGGCAGTTCCACCAGGATAGTTGCAGTTACACAGGCTTCCAATGCCCTTGGGGTAATCACTCCGGTACATGAAATAATTGAAGAGGCCCACCGCAATGATATACCCGTGCTTGTAGACGGGGCTCAGGGAATTCAGCACGGGGTGGTTGATGTGAGGGAGATGGATTGTGATTTCTATGTCTTTTCGGGTCATAAGGTCTACGGACCGACCGGTATTGGCGTCCTTTACGGCAAGAGCAGGTATCTCGATCTGATGCCACCATGGCAGGGAGGCGGAGACATGGTGAAGAGCGTTACTTTTGAAAAGACAACCTATAATGAACTGCCTTTTAAGTTTGAGGCAGGGACCACAAATTTCCCCGGAGCCATTGGCCTTGCAGCCGCCCTTGATTATGTTACTGAAACAGGGAGGCAGGAGATTGCCGAAAGAGAGGCATCACTGCTTGAATACGCCACCGCAAAACTTAAGGAGATAGATGGCATACGCATTTATGGTGATGTTGAAAACAAGATATCAGTAATATCATTTCTTATAGATGGGATACATCAATACGACGCGGGGATGGTTCTTGACAAGATGGGTATTGCCGTCAGAACAGGAACACACTGTGCACAACCGGTGATGGACCGTTTTGGGATTGATGGTACTATCAGGGCTTCCTTCTGCTTCTACAATACCCACAGGGAGGCCGACTTGCTGGCCGGTGGATTAAAGCGGGTAATTGAGATGTTCCTTTAAAAAGAACGATTGTAATGACTATTAACGAGGTACAAGATCAGATAATTGAAGAGTTCTCACAGTTTGACGACTGGATGGAGAGGTACGAACTGCTCATTGACAACGGTAAGGATCTGCCCCCAATTGACCCGGCCCGAAAGGTTAAGGATTATCTGATAGAGGGATGTCAGTCAAAGGTGTGGTTATATCCTGAATTTGATGGTTCGGAGATCAGTTTCTCTGCTGATAGCGATGCTATCATTACCAGGGGAATCGTCTCTTTGCTTATCAGAGTCCTGTCAGGTCGTACGCCTGAGGAGATAATGACTGCCGATCTCTATTTTATTGACAGTATTGGCTTGCGGCAGAATCTGTCTCCAACCAGATCGAACGGACTCCTTTCGATGGTGAAGCAGATCAAATTGTACGCAATAGCATTCAATGCCAGGAAAAATATATAAAACGGGAGGTCAGTTATGGATATAGAGGAGAGGCTTGAACTGGAGAAGAGTATCGTCGGGGTACTCAAGACAGTGAATGACCCTGAGATACCGGTCAATGTTTTCGACCTTGGCCTCATCTATGAGGTTGATGTTGATGACAACAGAGTTGCCCACGTGAAAATGACACTTACGGCACCTAACTGTCCGATGGCAGACCAGCTCCTTGAAGAGGTGCGATATAAGGTGAGTACCGTACCCGGAGTAGCTGAGTGTGATCTGAAATTGACTTTTGAGCCTCCGTGGGACAGGAGCATGCTCAGCGACGAGGCAATGCTGGAACTCGGACTATTATAGAAAAAACAACACCGGCAATGTCGCCCGGAGAGATATCAGAAATTATAAAGAGCGAGATTCTTGCTGCAGGATTTGACCGTTGTGGAATTACAGAAGCAACGGAGCTTTCGCGCGAGAAGGGTCTTTTCATGAAATGGCTTGACAGGGGCTCTCATGCAGACATGGATTTTCTAAAGCGTAATTTTGAAAAACGTACCGATCCGGGAATTTTATTTCAAGGGGCGAAGAGCGTTGCAGTGGCTGTAATTAACTATTATACGGGCAGGCAGGATGAAAGCCCCGGCATGCCTGTTGTTTCAAGGTATGTGACCAGGGTTGATTATCATACTGTAGTCAGGGAGAGGCTGCATCAGGCACTGGCTGCAAGTCGTAAAAAGATTCCCGGACTTGAGGGCAGGGTTTGTGTCGATTCGGCACCAGTAATGGAAAAGGCGCTGGCAGTAAGGGCCGGATTGGGAAATCAGGGACGTAATTCTCTTCTGATAGTTCAGGGTGGGGGATCTTTCTATTTCATAGGAGTGATAATTATCAATCTTGAGACAGAGTATGATTCTCCTGATTTAACAGATCCGTGCGGCACATGCCGTAAGTGTATCGAGTCCTGTCCGACCGGGGCCATCAGTGAAGAGGGGTTCCTTGATGCGGGCAGGTGCATTTCCTATCTTACCGTTGAACACAGGGGAGAGATCCCCGGGCAATTCAGAGGTAAATTACGGAACAGGATATTCGGTTGTGACATCTGCCAGGAGGTTTGTCCACATAACTGTGATGCTTCCCTCACGGACATTGACGAATTTGCCCGTGACAAGAGGCTCGACACTATGACCCTGAAGGAGTGGGCATATCTTACGCCCGAAGGTTTTAAAACTATTTTTGCCGGCACCACCGTTGAGCGTCGCGGATACGAAGCATTCA
>JAWOIF010000045.1:0-5329 GCA_046484805.1 Bacteroidales bacterium | reverse complement strand
AGCGATGGAAAAGAAATATCTTCTGCTGATATCCGTCTTGTTGTGTTTTTCGGCTGCAGACCGGATTTTCTCACAGCAGGCACATGTCAACCTCGACTGGGATCCACAGAAAAACAAAGAAAATTTAACCCCTTACGGCGCAAACGTGATATCGCCTGAGGTCTTTGATGATCACACAGTTCTTTTCCGGGTTAAAGCACCTGACGCAAACACGGTCTCTCTGTCCGGAGCAGTGCTAACCAGTCTTGGCGAAAAACAACCGGTACCATTCTCAAAAGGGACCGACGGGATATGGACATTGAAGGTTGGACCGCTTGCCCCTGAGATATACTATTACAAACTCATTATCGATGGTGTGTCAGTGGTCGATCCCGCCAATACTCTCACCGGGTTTGCCGATCAGCCCGGATTCAGCATACTCGTTGTCCACGGGGATGGTCCGGCCTGGTATGATGCAAAAGATGTCCCTCATGGTGTAGTGAGCCGGATAACCTACCGTTCTGAGATAACAAAAGGTCAGAGGGAAATGTATGTTTACACTCCCCCGGGCTATAATGAGAAAACCAGGTATCCGGTACTGTATCTCGTCGGGGGATCGGGCGAGCTTGCATCGACATGGAGTCTTTTCGGAAGGGTGAATTTCATTGCCGACAACCTCATAGCAGAAGGAAAAGCAAAGCCCATGATCATCGTGATGCCAAACAACCAGGTAATTCACCGCAGTAACCCCAGGCATACGGAACTGACATTTGACCTGTTTGACAAGGAACTAACCACACAGGTAATACCATACATCGATAAGCACTACAGTGTAAAGCCTGACAAGCATAACCGGGCAATTGCAGGTCTTTCAATGGGAGGACGACATGCACAGGTCATCGGGTTCAACAACCTGAACATCTTTGGATCGATAGGAATTCTAAGCGCTGCCGAGTCGCTTGAACTGACTCCCCCGGTCAATGATCCGGATTTCAATTCAAAAGTTGATTACCTTTTTGTCGGTGCAGGAACAAATGAGACTAATCCATCTTCACGACATGCTTTGATGCATGAAGAATTGTTGAAGAGGAATATAAAACATGATTATTATATTGGAAGTACCGGAGCGCATGATTTCATAACCTGGAGGCACCTTCTATACTATGAGTTCCTGCCAAAACTCTGGAGGATGAAATAATTATATTTATCTTAGATCCGCAAGATTCAACTTCAACTTTAACATTAATCTAACCATCATGAGTTCAAGCCGTCGTAAATTCATTCAAACCATGGGCACCGGTGCAGCCGGATTCACATTGGGATCTGCATCACTGACATCCTGCACGTCTTCCGGCAAAAAGGAGGAAGAAGACGGACAGGTCATTTTCATCGGCGACAATATAGCGATTGCCGATTCTGCTTATGGGAAGGTAAGAGGATTCATTCATAAGGACATTTATAATTTTCTTGGAATACCTTATGGGGCAACAACAGGAGGAAAGAACAGATTCATGCCGGCGCAGAAGCCTGAACCCTGGACGGACATTTACCCTGCAGTTTACTGGCCGAATGCAGCACCTCAGATCCTTGATAATTTCTATGCCAACCGGTATCTCGCCTTTACCGATTACTGGCACTATGACGATGTGAGCGAAAACTGCCTTGGAATTAATGTCTGGACTCCGGGTTATAATGACAATACGAAACGTCCTGTGATATTATGGATCCATGGTGGAGGATATACAAGTGGTAACTCAATTGAACATCCTGAGTATCATGGCGAAAACCTGAGCCGGAGGGAGAATGTTGTATTCTGTTCCCTGAACCACCGTTTGGGGCCGCTGGGTTTCTCGGATTTCTCTGCCATCGGAGGTGAAAAGTATGCAGCATCAGGAAATGTGGGCATGCTTGATATTGTTGCTGCCCTTGAATGGATTCGTGATAATATTTCGAATTTTGGAGGCGATCCGGGTAATGTGACAATCATTGGTCAGTCGGGAGGCGGCGGAAAGGTATGCACTTTGATGGCTATGCCCTCTGCCAGAGGTTTGTTTCACAAGGCTGTGGCTCTTAGCGGTTCTGCAATAAAATCCGGAGAAAAGAGCAATTCAGAGAAGCTTGCCTCTTTTATTCTGAAAGAAGCTGGTTTAAAACCTTCTCAAATCGACAATTTGCAGGAGATGCCATGGAGGGATTATTACAACCTCACCAGGGCAGCAAATGTGAAGATGAGGGAAGAAACAGGATTAACCGGAATGATGGGTGGATTCGGTCCTGTTGCTGACGGAAAGTTTGTTGCTCAGCATCCGTTTTTCCCGGAAGCTTCGCCCCTGTCTGCTGAAATTCCCCTTATTGTTTGCAGTACATTCTATGAAAGATCCCCCAGTGCGTTTGACTCTTCTCTTGAAGATATTTCGCTTGACAAGGCAAAAGAACTGATTAAAACAATGAGGGGGTTTGGTCCCGCGCCAGGTGATAATGCCCCTGTTACGATCGATGCTTATGCAAAAAGCTTCCCGGACAGGAAGCCGGTGGAGATACTGTCAATGGTGCTGAGTAACAGGAGAAACGCAATAGAATTATGCAATGTGAAATCAAGGCAGGCAGCTCCTGTTTTTCTTGCATGGTTTGGCTGGAATCCTCCTTTATTTGACGGCAGATTAAGAGCTTTCCATACAATGGACATAGCATTCTGGTTTTATAATACAGATGTTCAGATTTCCCATACAGGAGGTGGCGCCCGTCCAAGAAAACTGGCAGAAAAAATGTCTGGTTCTCTTGCTCAATTCATGAGGAAAGGAGAACCAAACACAGCAGGATTGCCGGCCTGGCCCAGGTATACCGCTGAGGCCGGAGAAACCATGATTCTGGATGATGTCTGTGAGATTAAGAATGATCCTGACAGGGAAGCAAGAAAAGCCTTATAGGTAGTTATAATGATTTTTTGTCTTAAATTTGCGACTGCACGACTTGCATGACATTAAATAGCCCGGATGGTAGGGGCGAGCGTTAAAAAACACCCAGTGGGTGTTTTTAGCGAGCAGCCAGACTGCCAGCCGACGCCAAGGCTAAGGCTGGCAAAGCAGGGGTGGACATTCCACCATCCCCGGCAAACTGGCAGGTTCTTTATTAAATTGTGAAATTCACCAGGAGGTACTAAAGCTGATTATATAGCCCGGATGGTGGAATGGTAGACACGCAGGACTTAAAATCCTGTGGCCATAGCGGCTGTGCGGGTTCAAGTCCCGCTCCGGGTACAAAAACAGAGCGAGTGTAAGAGTGAGAGCGAGTTAGCTCGAACGAACGCTCTCGTTCTGTTTTTGACTCACTTCGTTCGTCGAACTCACAATGCAGGCATTGTTCGGTTCTCGCTCTCGCACTGACACTCACACTTTTTGACGGGGGTTGCAACTCTTAAATTTGAAATTCGAAGAAACCTTAGTCCCTAAGGCAGCCAATAGGAACTACCAGCACGCCATCAGGCCGCCTGTATGCCACTTGACCGCCTGATATTACCAGAAGAAAAGATGGGTGGTTCATCTTCTCAGCATCAACCTTATTACTGAGTTTAATCAGATTGGCCGCTGCTTCTTCAATCTCTTTGTTCCCCAGTTTTACCTCAACAGGTGCCCACCGACCATCATTAAGTTTAATGATCAGATCAGCCTCAAGTTCTGATTTATCCCTATAGTGAAATACTACTCCATCAATGGCTTGTGAATATACTCTCAAATCACGTGTGCACAATGATTCAAACAAGAAACCAAATGTCTTGAAATCTCGTAAGATCCCCGTTGCATTTGTGCGCAAAACAGCTGTTGCTATTGAAGGATCAACAAATTGCCGCTTGTTTGCCGTACGTATGGCAGTTTTTGAACGAAGTGAAGGTTGCCAGGCGGGAACATCTTCAATAACAAATATTCGACGAAGTGCATTAAGATACGAATTTAATGTCTTGTCTGTAATAGAAGCCTCATTAACCTGCATATCATCCATAATCGTTTTGGATGTTGCCAAAGTAGAAATATTGCGGGCTAATGACTGTAGCAATAAACGAACTTTCTCAGGGTCCCTTTCAATACCATCAACACGTTGAACGTCCAGATTAATAACAGCATCAACATAGTTCATCGCTATTCGGGGTGAGTGTTTTCCGGATATTACAGCAGCCGGCCAGCCTCCTCTGCAGACAGCATGTGCTATCTGCTCAATGGTCAAAGTACTTTTTGCGGCAATATCTGTATTTCCTTCGAAAAGATCTTTTAAGGATATTTTACCATTAGATTCATCAGACTCGAAAAGACTCATAGGCCGCATAAGCATCCGGGCAATTCTGCCAGTGCCGGAATGGGTCGCTGCATTGTCACTTGGTGTTGCTGAACCAGTAAGGATAAATTGACCCATCTGACCTCGTTTATCAACAGCAAATCGCACAGCATCCCAAATAACCGGAGCCATTTGCCATTCATCAAGAAGCAATGGAGGCTCCCCTTCCAACAGTAGTGATGGCTTGGTATCTGCCATTGCCAAATAACCAGGCCCCTCATCAGGATCTTGCAGATACAATACGCTATTTGCTATTTGTAGCGAAGATTGTGTTTTACCACACCATTTTGCACCTTCCACAAGAACAGCTCCAGCCGATTCAAGTAAGCTTCTAAGAAGCTTGTCACTGATACGAGATATGTAATTCAAGGTTTTCAATTAAATATCAAAATACACACAAAGATATTGCTATTAAATCAATTTACCTATGAATTCCGTGTTTTGGCGATGTTTTATTCCGTGTTTTGGCGATGTTTTATTCCGTGTTTTGGCGATGTTTTATTCCGTGTTTTGGCAACATTATATTCCGTGTTTCAGGGGCATATGCTTCCAAAATAAGGTGATTCAACCTGAATTGGATGTACACATCTGAAAATTTCTACTAATTCAAGGGATGAGATGTATTGGGATTTAAGGGAAAAAGGTTGCAACTTTTATCCGTTGGGGGTACAAAACGGCACGAGGCTGTCTCAAAAGGGCAGCCTTTTTTTTTAGTGACAGATCATCACTCTTGAAAGTCAATAAATCGTGTAACTTTTTTACTAATTAGTGTAACGCTTTACGGGAGCAGCGGTACCGGCGCTACTACCGCGAGCGCGGCATCACCATCCTGATCGGCGGGACCGCCTACAGCTGGGTGATGCCGCGCTCGCGGTAGTAGCGCCGGTACCGCTGCTCCCAGGTGCCCGCGGCCGGGTCGGGATCCCGCAGCAAGGCGACGATCTCCGAGTTCACCAGGCCGTCGAGGTTCACCACCGGTGCGGCCGGCTACTTCGCGCCCGTACCGGTGGTGAACCTCGACGGC
>JAWOIF010000218.1:0-5593 GCA_046484805.1 Bacteroidales bacterium | reverse complement strand
CCCGTGGCGCCGACCCCCGAGCAGGCGTCGCTGCTGGCCGAGGTGGAGGCGATGAACGACCTGCTCGCCGATGTCGAGGCGGAGCTCGCGGCCGCGGCCGAGGCCCCCAACCTCGACGACCTGCGGGCGGCCGTGGCCCGTGCGGACGCGCTGCTGGTAGCCGATGGGGCCGTCGGACGTGCCGCGGTGTTCCCGGTCGAGGACCGCAGCGCTGCAGATGCTGCCTTTGTCTGGGTTATGTCTCTGGCCGTAGCTATCAGAACCGGCTTACCAAAGTGTTTACCCCTGTTTACCAGTACCTCTTTTGGGAAAACTGTCCCATCCTTTCTTTTTCCCCAGAATTCGAATCTGGCAGGTTTACCCGTTTTGTGAACCCTGGTCAGCATCTTACTGAGGGCATCATAATTATTTTTCCCCGGAGCTCCGAGGAACTCCGGTGCATTGCCCACAATTTCATCTTTGGGATATCCGTAAAGATCGAGTGCTCCCCTGTTCAGGTCGAGAAACCTGCCATCCAAATCCTGTATGTATATGGCATCTGTGACAGTATTGAAGATATCTGTGTAGCTTTCCTGAGTTTCCAAAAGTGTATCCTCGGTAATACGCTGCCAGGTGATATCTTCATAAGTGCCCAGTACACCTATGATAACCCCATCTTCGTCGCGCAGAGGCATTTTGCTGGTTCTGAGCAATATTCTTTCTCCATCAGGTGTGGTCTGTGGCTCCTCGTAGTTAAGTTTGGGTATACCTGTCTCAATGACCTCGCGGTCGTCATTTCTGTAAAGATCAGCCTGATCTTTCCAGCCCATATCATAATCACTCTTCCCAATCAGATCAGAAGGGTCGGAAAAGCCGGCATCCTCAGCAAATGATTTATTACAACCAATGAAATTCAGATTCAGGTCCTTCCAGAACACCCTGACAGGAACACTATTCAGTACCAGTTCAAACAGACCCTCTTCCTTTCGCATATGCTATGACTACCAGTCTGTCGGCCAGGATGAAAGGTTTTTGAAGAACAGAAGGTCCTCATAATGCGGCTTCGTCTTCTCCTCAATTGCCAGCATCGCCTCAGCAGTCAGGGGCTTGAAGTTTCTGGTTATTTCTACGTTCTCCTCAAGTTCCTCAAGAGTATCTATACCTACAATGACGGTGCTTACCGGCAGCGTAAGGACATATTCCATGGCTTCCTTCATTGTTATGATCCCACCGTTTGCGAATATTCTGTCACGTGCAGGTATTTTCATACCAACGATGCCCAGATTATCCTCCACGACATTTGGAAGGAACTTTTCAATAAAGGGGTCGTGATGCTTGTCTGCAGCGTTAATTGCCACAAGTACATTATCGAACTCAAAACGGCTGTTGAGTTCGTTCAGCACATCAGGACCCTCATGGCCGGTATAACCGATGTATTTGATGATCTTTTCATCTCTGGCTTTCAGCATGGCCTTGAGAACTCCATCATCTGCAAAAATGCGATCGAGGTTATCTATCTCCGACGATCTTACATTATGAATCTGCCACAAATCGATGTGGTCAGTCTGAAGGTTCTTCAGTGATTGTTCAAGCAGTCTCATTGACCCGTCATAGGTACGGTCATGTGTCTTGGTTGCCAGAAAGACCTCATTTCGGCGATCCTTAAGAACACGCCCAAGATTACGTTCACTGGTTCCCATCGCCTCCTGGCGCGATACTCCCTCAATGGCACGGCCGTATGCTGCGGCTGTATCGAGATAGTTAACGCCAAGGTCTATCGCCCTGTTTATTATCTCCAATGAGATATCCTCTTTTCCGGGTATCTCAAGCGAGGCCTGTCCGCCAAGACTGAAGAGGCTTACCATGTGGCCGGTCTTTCCGAGGGGTCGCAATGGCATTTTTCCGGCCTTCAGTGCTCCGCCTCCGCCTGAGCAGGAGGAGAGGTATGGCGCAAGTCCTATGACAGCCGTTGAGGCTATCAGTTTCTGCAGAAATTCTCTTCTCGATTCGTTCCTTATCTTTCCCATATTATTCGATTTTCAGTAAATATACAAATTCTCCGGAAAACCACAGTACATATTTTATGATTAGCCATCTCTCCTATAAACCACCAACTGCAACCAAAGGTTCAAAACCAGCCGGTGATATTCACCTTCGCCTCCATTCTTTCTATCATCTCCTGATCGGGGTGCGCGGCAAAAAAATCGTAACCGGTTATCACCTCAAGCGAGTCGATACTTACCGTGAATGAAAGTAACTCTGCACTGCTGCTGGCGTTCTCAAGAAGGAAGGAAATTACCTTGAAGTCTGGTGGTGATATATCTGCAATGACCTTAAAGAAATACTTCGGAATCCCAACACTGTTATCTCCGATATACTCCCCGATACCGTAAAAAACCGGACCGGTTATTACCAGTATGCTGTCATTTTCTATTGCCCAGTCACGCACCATAGACTCCAGGCGGCTCCACACACCTCTGTTGAATCCGGGTGTCTGGGGACTCATGTTGCTCATAAGGAATGACTCGCTCATAGCTGCCGGCGACCATTTCATATCAGCCGCCGGTGCGAGATGACCACGGTCGTAACCACTGCGCAGGTAATCACGCGGAGTGGCTGAGCCGGTAACTATTGCGGTATCAGACCTGAAGTTTTCTGTTCTGCTTTCGGTTCCCGACAAAACCTGTTCACCGGTTAAAATGTATGCCACCCATGCTGCCTGCTCGTATTCTTCATTATATAGCAGGTGGAAACCGGTATAAGTCAGCACCGAATCACCTTCATCTATGGCCGGGTATGCATCGCTGACACCGTTGATCTGAAGCATCAGCGGAGGTTCCGGAGGGGTAGCTGCCTCGCCGGAGATAAATGTACCTAAAGAAAAAGGATTTTCGCGGATTACAAGCCATAGCAGGAGTGCCGTAACCAGCATTAGTACTAGCAATAAGAGTATGCCTTTTCTGGAATTCATTTCTTTTTACCGCAGGGCAAATTTACCATTTAATTATCCTTAAGCATACTATTAACAATGTTTTCAAAAATCTTTAATTATCTTTATGACTGTTGATTACTCCTGTGCCTGTGTTTTTTGATATGGCAGGGACCGGTGAAATAAGATGCTTATACTAACAGGAGTGATATGAAGGCTTTGATTATTTATGATTCGGTTTTCGGCAATACGGAGAAGATTGCCGCCGCAATAGCAGAGGGAATTGAGAATTGCAGGGCCGGGGTTTTGCATGTCAAAGATGCTGACCCGGAAAAGCTTTCAGGGCTTTCCCTTATGATTGTCGGGTCGCCGACCCGGAAATTCAGGCCAACAGCTGAAATCGTGAAGTTCCTTGATTCAATTCCCGAAGGCTTGATTCAGGACATTGCTGTAGCAGCCTTTGATACAAGGATCGCCTCTGAGGATATTAAGAAGAAATTTTTTCGGTTTATTGTTGACACGGGAGGATATGCCGCAAACCCAATTGCTGACAAACTGAGAAAGAAGGGAGGCATACTTGTTCTGCCTCCTGAGGGCTTCTTCGTGGAGAGTGAAAAAGGACCGCTGAAGGAAGGAGAAAGTGAACGTGCCTCCGCCTGGGCTAAACTCGCATGCCATGCCTGAAAACTTAAATTCTATTCGCAGCCTGGGGTTCTACTGGGACACCTACGACCCGTTCATCTTTTGTGTTCACCACAACGATTTCTACCCCAGGGGTAACGATGAAATGGGGCCAGACCCTCCCCTGCTGCGGGGTCGCAATATCGGCAGCGACTTCACGGTGAAAGACGGCTGGCGAATGTATCATGGTGATAAAGTACCCGGATTTCCCGTACATCCGCATCGGGGTTTTGAAACTGTTACCATTGTCCGGCAGGGCTTTGTCGACCATTCTGATTCACTGGGTGCCGCAGGAAGGTATGGCAACGGGGACGTGCAGTGGATGACTGCCGGAGGAGGCATACAGCACTGCGAGATGTTTCCTCTGGTTAACAGCGACAGAGACAATCATGTCGAGCTTTTCCAGATATGGATAAACCTGCCCCGGCGCAACAAAATGGTAGAACCACACTTCGCCATGCTTTGGGGTGAGACAATACCGGAAGTCAAAGCCACTGACAACCATGGCAAAACAACCACAATAAAAATAGTCGCCGGAAGCATAGACGGTGTCACGGCACCTCCCCCCGCACCCGACTCCTGGGCTGCTGATGCCTCTAACGAAGTAGGTATCTGGACAGTTAAGATGGAACCAGGGGCGGAATGGACAATGCCCGCGGCTCCTGAAAAAGTTCAACGGACTATCTATTATTTCAGTGGCGATGAGATCACAATCGCCGGGTCAAAAATAAGCAGTAAGGTATCTTTCCATCTGTGTGGCGATATTCCGCAAAAGGTGATAAACGGACCTTCTGAGAGTGAAATGCTTATACTGCAGGCCATGCCGATTGGTGAACCTGTGGTTCAGCACGGACCGTTTGTCATGAACACCGATGAAGAGATAAGGCAGGCGTTCTCTGATTACCGCAGAACACAATTCGGCGGATGGCCATGGCCACGCCACGACAACGTCCATCCCAGATCAGCAGGCAGATTTGCAAAACATGCTGATGGAAGAACAGAAACCAAGGACCAATAAAACCATAATACCATGAAAATGAATGTAGATAAATTAGTCACGGATTACAGGACCGGAAGCCTGGGCCGCCGTGAGTTCATGAAGAAGCTGGTGCTGGTGACCGGCGGCACTGCCGCAGCGTTTTCACTGCTACAGGCCTCAGGAGCGGGTGATATTGCTGACCATCTTATGCAGGACACCGACCTTGTAAGCGAATTCATCACCTATCCCGTAGAAGATGGTGAAATGAAGGGGCTGCTGTCGCATCCCAAAGAGAAGAAGAAGTATCCTGCCGTGATTGTAATCCATGAGAATCGCGGACTTGTACCCCATATACAGGATGTAAACAGGCGCATGGCAAAGGAGGGATTCCTTGCTCTTGCACCTGATGGCAATTCGCCTCTCGGGGGTACTCCTGAAGATCAGAACCAGGGAATTGCGATGCTTCGGGAGATTCCGGGGGAGACACATACCAAAAATTTCGTTGCTGCAGTGAAATACCTGCAAACCCATCCACTCTCCAACGGTAAGGTGGGCTGCACAGGTTTCTGCTGGGGAGGAGCCATGACCAACCAGGTGGCTGTCAATGCGCCTGAACTCAAGGCTGCTGCTCCCTATTACGGAAGTGTTCCTTCTGATGACGACATCCCAAAAATAAAAGCTTCAGTGATGGCGCACTATGCTGAAAACGACCCGCGTATTAATGCAGGGATTGACGGGTTTAAGGAGGCCATGAAAAAGGCAGGAATAGAGAACCAGGTGTTTATTTATCCGGGTACGGGTCACGGATTCAACAACGATACCAATCCGGGCCGCTACCACGAAGAAGCAGCCAAGCTTGCATGGGAACGTACGGTAAATTTCTTTAAGGATAAATTGAAGTAGAGCTTTCAGGTTTCAGGTATCGGGTATCGGGTATCAGATTGCATGACCACCAAAGTATTAAGTTTGTTGCCAGTTTCCAATGGATTTTGTCTTAAGATATCCGAGTGTATCATAGGTGCAGG
>JAWOIF010000193.1:0-30422 GCA_046484805.1 Bacteroidales bacterium | reverse complement strand
GCCACTATACCCTCCCTGCGCCCTGTGAAGCCCAGTCCTTCTGTAGTGGTAGCCTTTACCGAAACATTATCCAACTCAATTCCGGCAATTGATGATATCTGTTTGCACATCTCCGGCACGAAAGCAGAGATTTTCGGTTTGTCAAGACATACAGTTGAATCGATGTTGATTACCCGGTAACCTTTTTTGGCTACAATATCAATGCTCTTTTTAAGCAGTATTTTGCTGTCGATGTTTTTGTAGGATGGATCGGTATCAGGGAAATGATATCCTATGTCACGCATTCCTGCTGCTCCGAGAATTGCGTCGCATATTGCGTGTAATAAAACATCTCCGTCTGAGTGGGCAAGTGATCCTCTGTCGGAAGGGATATTAACACCTCCGAGCCATAGGTCACGGTCATCGACAAGGCGGTGAAAATCTATCCCCTGACCTATACGGATATTCATTAACTACTTTTTCTAGAGGCGTTTCTTAAGGCGTCAAATTCGAATGCCAGTGAGAATCTGAGCGTTCTTGCAAGGGGGTGGTTCTGAACAACAGGCATAAGATATGATACGTCGATTGCAAACACGTTCATTCTGAATCCGGCCCCGGCGGTGAAGTATTTACGGTTTCCCTTCGATGCATTTTCGTGGAAATAACCGCCACGGAGGGCAAACTGTTCATTGTAAAGATATTCAGCACCAAGTGAATATGTGATCTCCCGTAACTCTTCCCTGAATCCGCCGGGAGCATCTACAAATGACTGGAAAATGGCAACCGGTACGGCCACGTTGGGATCCTTACCAGCAATAATCTCGCGGTCTTCGTTGTATTTTGGGGGTGTCGGTACCAGCAGTTTGTTGAAATCGAGAGCCAGGGTAACTTTGTTATACCTGTCGAGATGGATTGCCCCTGAGGTTCCAAGTCTCATATTCATTGGAATGAAGTCCGGTTCCCTTGAATCTGTATAGCTCATCTTAGAGCCAATATTAGAAAAGTTCAGTCCAAAAGCGTAGTCAAACTTTTTACCTGAGAGATCGGTATCATTGTTATAATAGGCTGAAAGGTCAGCAGCAAATGATATTCCGGGTTTTGTTTCAGTACCTCCGACCACCGATCCGCCGGTAAGATTTGAATATATGAATCTGAATGCAACACCACCGGAAAAGTTCTCGGCGAAAATTCTGGAGTATGCCCCGTCAAATGAAAACTCATTAGGTTTAAAGGTTCTTTCAATGTTGCCAAAATCATCAGTGAAGGGAATATCCCCGAGCGATGAATAGATTAGTGACATTGCCATTACCTGTCTGGCATCGATTCTCTTGTAGAATGAGACATAGGCAATGTTAATGTCGGGTATTAGTGTCCTTAGCCATGGAGAGTAAGAAAGGGCGAACCCGCTGTTACCGTCAATGAATGCGAGCTTGGCGGCATTCCAAAAGATGCTGTAATTATCAGGAACGGTTGCCACCCCAGCGTCACCCATCGATCCTGCTCTTGAATCAGGCGCTATAGTCAGGAAGGGCACAACGGTTTGAATTGCGTTAAGTTCCGGTGTGGTTTGGGCCGACAGCATGGTGGGGCTGAAGCATGCGATCAAAACCAGAATAGTTAATACGTTAAATCTCTTCATTTTAGCTCTCTTGTACAATTTTGCAAATATAAAACAATTTATTATGACAAATATTGCGTTTTAGTTATAAAATTATCATTCTTCCTGACCCTTTGGCGATTTCACTGTTGCCGTTTCTGAGGGTTATTCTGAAAATATAGGTTCCGCGGCTGACTTTTGATCCGTCTGCTGCCGTTCTGTCCCATTTAACCGGATGAATTGCATAACCTCCGCCGGTGGTTACCGATCTGAGTGTACGTACCTTCCTCCCCGACATATCAAAGATATCGATTTCAACTTCAATTTCGGAATCCGGCCTGTTGTGGCCCGCTACTATTGTAGTACCCGTAGTGAAAGGGTTAGGATAATTAAGTATATCTGTAACCATAAACCTGATGTCATCACCTACAATGAACAGAAGCGTCTCTTCGGAGGAGTTGTTGTAATTATCCCAGGCCTTAAGGGTAGCTGTGTGTTCGCCCTTATCAAGGTTTCCCAGGGGAAATCTGATGGTTCCCTGACGGTAATTGTCAAAATCTGCTTCGAAATAGTTGTTTACTACTACTGAACTATTGCGGTTGCCGTTCATCCAGAGGGTAAGGTCATGGCCTATTCCTGCACCGGTAGTGTTTATGCCGCTCTCATCACTGATGACTGCATGCAGGTAAGGTTCAGACCCGGCTACACTGCCATGCCTGAAGAGGGTGTCGTTCAGGAAAAGCCTTATTATAGGTCCGGTTGTGTCACTGGCTGTCACCGGACTAAATCCTCCCACGGTAATCTGATTGTAATAGCCGGCAGCGTGATCTGACCCGTCAAATGCGTAATAGCTTATCTTTCCGCTACCGTAGTTGTAGTCTATGTCCCTGGGAACTATAAAACTGACTGTGAACCTTCCGTTTGTTACTGTCGATTTTCCGCTGAAGAGTATCGAATTCATCATTTCGAAATCCATTTTCAGACCTCCGTCATTTGCCAGGGTAGTGACGGTAACCGGTTTGTCGAATACTGTTGTTGTAAGTGCTCCTGACCATCCCTCCGCCGGTTCACCCTCGCGGTTTCTGATATGTCCCGATATTGTAATTTCCGACAATGCCTTAAGGGTATCTGCAGGCAGAGAAATATGGCGGCTGTTTATTGAGTCTGTCATTACCTGCCCTTCGAACGGATAAGCGAGCCTCAATGCCGGATCACCCAGCAGCGAGAAATTCCTCTTGTTGGTGCCGGCCCCGCTGTTTATTTTGGCCAGTCTGATAATATCTCCGAGTCTTGGTAGTTCCCCTGTAGAATCGGGATTGAAGGCATGGTTGTAGATATTTCGGTTAAGGATGAAGTTCGGAGCCGAAAAGACCACACGGGTTGTTGACATAAGGGCAATTGCACCCCCTGAGGGACTCAAGAGGGTTATTTCGCCGGCCGATGTTTTGGGTGTCCAGGTGCCATTGATAGGATTATATTCTACATCATCGAAACGGCTGAACTCACAGGTTGCAGTAATGAAAAGAGGAAGTTTCGACAGGTTCTTCCATGAGTTTATGTCAGAAATCTTTACAACCCTTTCGTGAGCCAGACCAAGTTCATTGCCATGTCCCAGATAGTTAAAAATAAGTGTGCCCTGTTCGATTCTGTTGTTAATAGCCTTAGTGGCATCGGGATATGACTGGCCGTTTACGGTCGTTTCCTGCCTGAAGGCATCAAAATAGATCTTGTCGATATTTGATGAAGGAGCTACGATCCCGATCAGGGCGGCAAGGTTTTCGGTGTCATTCATATGAAGATTGCCGTCTTCATCATCGGCAATCAGGGTTATAAGGTTCCTCCATGTTCCCGGATCGGAGGAGTATATGTACCTTTCAATCTTATTAACCAGTATGGTAGCTGAAAGAGTGTCGGAAGCAGGCAGCCTGCCAATGCCGATGTCCAGAAATCCCTGGGCTTCACCTTCTCCCGCGCCCAGCAGCCCGTAGAAATCATCAGACATGAATGATGAGACTATAACATTGCTGTTCTGAGTCTGCCAGGTCGGAACGAAGTTCGGGTTGGCAGGTGGAAGCAGTTTATTCTGGTAAGAACCGTCACCGAACAGCAGAAGATATTTCAGCGGGTTTTCCGAGGAAGAGTGCTTCATCCATACCATTCTTGTGAAATTTCGAATTGCACACACATCAGGTATTCCTCCCGAGAACTCATTGTATATTTCAGCCGGAGTAACAATTCTGCTTATAAGACCGCTGTTTTCATAATGCAGGGATGCAAGCCTGTTAGCATGTTCAAGGAACCATGGGTGGGCAATAATAAGCATATCAGAAGGTTCAGTGGCATGAAGATTCTGATTTTGTACAGGTTCAGAAGAATAAAGAGGTGACAGCAGAGATGCCTGACTGAACGCTACGAATTTGCGCAGCGAATCGGCTCCGGCACTGAACCTGATATAGGAGCCGTCGAATTCTGTTTGAACTGAGAGCGGATTTTCGGGATCGGTAACATCCCATACCTCTATTGCCGGGTTGCTGGTGGTTATAAGATACTCATTAACTATTCCGGTACCCACTGAGCGGGATTCAGTAAATATCAGCTGCCGGTCTCCGGCGACCAGTTTGCATCTTCCATGAAGCCAAAGATAGTCGAGCCACCCTTTTGCCGATGACTCGCCGTTGTTGTAGAACCTTATCTCATATTTGGATTCTGCAGAGTGGGGCAGGGTTCCTTCAGCCTCGCCGTATCTGGCGTATGTTCCTGTATAGTTGAAGATATTGACTTCCGGGACCATTACAGAGGTCAGGGTTTCTCCATCATCAAGTATTCTGAACATAATTGGCACAGGTGACCTTCCAGCCACCCTGAGCCTGTATCTGACAGGCTCTCCCGTAACAATATCTTTGAAATCCGGATCAATAGCGACACCCTTAAGGACGCTTAGCGGCTGGTACCATTCCCGGCCTGAACTTATTATATTTTCGGTCTCCTCCTCCTTGATGTAGAGTGCATCATAGGCATCTGTCATATATGAGGCAGGCTGCGTAACCGGAGCGGCATAGGTAATGCTTTTCGCTGAACCCGGCATTTCAGTGAGAAAATAGACCGCCGTATCTGAATAGTTGTGTCTTGAAAACAGGTATTTGCCGCTGATATTATCGTATTGCCATCTGTGCGTACCCTGTGCGTAAAAATATATGAAATCACCTTCATTGAATATGCCGTCCTGACCTGACTCCTTCTGCAGAGCAATCTCTATAAGGTCATCGGGGCGCGGGTCATCGTTGTAATAGGAGAGCTGACCCTGGTTATTTCCATAAATCCTTACCCCTGACGGGTCTGAAAACCCCAGTTCTGCCAGTTTCGACCAGGAGATCCGGTAGATTCCCTCTTCGGTAACCTTGATCTTTCTCCATAAGCCTGATTTAAATAAAGATTCCGGAGCAAAATCCTGCCCTGCAGCCAGGTATGGCAGCAGATGAATCAAAACAAATAGTATATGAGTTTTCAGGCTTTTCTTCATCAGGCAAAGATACTAAAGCGTTTGCCGGTATAACAAAAACGAAACGTTTTCGTTAATATTGCATGCTGAAACCGACCTATAAATCATTAATGATAAGGTTGCTGACCTCATTCTTCCTGATGATTATGACAGCTTGTCTGCTGCAAGGGCAATACGTTGCCGGATTTGCTGCCGGCAACGGAAAGAACCCTTCATTTGCAGGAATTGAGGGCGACGGCAGCCTGAGACTGACTTACCAGTCCTTTTTCCCCGGTGGCGGATACGACCTGAACAGTTACCATCTTTCATATGACGTTTTTATGGAGCCATTGCATGGCGGTGTGGGCGTAGCGGTTTCTTCGGATCATTCAGGAGGACTGCTGTCTGATTCACGTATCAGGTTATCATGGTCATATCATCTGAGGGCCACCAGAGAACTCTATATTTTTGCCGGAATGAATGTCGGATTGATCCACAGGAATTTCAATTCATCACGTCTTGTCTTTCCAGATCAGATTGATCCTCTGAATGGTGTGATTTTCACCGGAGGTGAGACTGTTAATTACCCATCATCGTTGTTTTATGACATGGGTGCCGGCTTCACTCTTCTATACCGGACAAGTTTTTTTTCATTTGATGCTTCACATCTTTTCAGACCAGATCTGTCACGCAGCGGCGTAGATGGAGCTGATCTGCCACGTATCTTTACCTTTCAGGCATTTTCAAGGCAGAATTTAGGCAGCGATGAGCTTAACCTGGTCCCATATGCTGAGCTTGTTGCAGGGGGTCGGGATTTTAGTCTGGCAGCGGGTAGTGTTTTGGAATACAATTCTCTGGGATTCAGTATGCTTTGGTTGAGGTCGGCAGTCGGCAACAGCATTCAGACCAGTTGTTCGATGAAGATTGAACGGCTCACTGTAAACTATGCTTTCAGGTTTCGGGCCGGGGCCAGTGAAGCCGGAGTTCCTTTCGGATTGATGCATCAGGCAGGTATCAGGCTGAGTTTAAACATTGTTGATAAAAGATATGTAGTTAAGGCAATAAATTTGCCCGAATTGTAGTTATATTTGACGCATCAGTTTTTATTTTAGAATAATTACTATATTTGATTTTTGAATTAGCTATTAAACCCAAGGAGTTATGTACAGATTAAGAGCCTTACCGGTTGTTTTATTTGTTGCACTTATCTTAGTATCCTGTTCTGGCAAGAAGAGTGCAAACGTTTCACCTACCACCGGATGGAATTATAATGATCCCAATAGTGGTGGTTTTGAGGTTGTTATCGGTGCTGAGCAGGAAACCGGCCCCGGTCTCGTACTCATTGAGGGCGGTCGGTTTACCATGGGCCGCATTGTTCAGGATGTGATGTATGACTGGAACAATACTCCCAGGACAGTAACGGTCTCCTCATTCTATATGGATGAGACAGAGGTTCGTAACGTTGATTACCGCGAGTATCTGTATTGGTTGAAGAGAGTGTATGCTGATTATCCTGAAGTTCATCGCAGGGCACTTCCCGATACACTTGTATGGAGAAGTCCGCTGGGATACAATGATCCTTATGTACAGTATTATTTCAGGCATCCCTCATATAATGATTATCCTGTAGTAGGTATTAACTGGCTGCAGGCTAACGATTACTGTCTGTGGAGAACCGACAGGGTCAACGAACAAATACTCATCAGAAGAGGTATCCAGGATCCCAAACTCGATCAGGTAAACGAGAACAATTTCAATACAGAAGCATATCTTGCCGGTTTGTACGAAGGCAATATCAAGAGAAATCTTCCCAGCAGCAACCCTGACATAGAAGAGAGAAGGGTAATGCTCGAGGATGGTATCCTGCTTCCAAGATACAGGCTTCCTACCGAGGCAGAGTGGGAGTTTGCAGCCTACGCACTCGTAGGGAATACTGTTGAGGAGAGGATGTATGAGAGGAGGATATACCCCTGGAGCGGAAGAAATATCCGCAATTCAAAACCAAGATATATGGGTCAGATGATGGCCAACTTTGTAAGGGGCAGGGGCGACCTTATGGGTGTTGCCGGAAGCCTTAACGATAACGGAAGCATTACTGTTGAAGTAAAGTCTTACTGGCCAAATGACTATGGCCTTTACTGCATGGCAGGCAATGTCAATGAATGGGTTCAGGATGTCTACAGGCCTCTGAGCTATGAGGACGTTGATGATTTCAACCCTTTCAGGGGCAATGTCTTTACCGATCTCAGACGTGATGCAGACGGCAATATTACAGGAAAAGATAATCTGGGCCGGCTTTTCGTCGATACCGTTCAACCGGCAGATGTTGCTGACAGATATAATTATCAGAAGGGTGATTACAGGAATTACCGTGATGGTGACCTGAAGTCAGCCATTGGTGTAGGAGGTACATGGGTGAATCCGGAAGATGAAGGATCCAGTCAGATGTATGCACAGAGGCCTGATGATTTTTCTACTCTCATAAATGACAACTCAAGAGTATATAAAGGAGGCTCATGGAAAGACCGTGCCTACTGGCTCAATCCATCAACGAGAAGATTTCTCGACCAGGAAGCTTCAAGGGATGACCTCGGTTTTCGCTGCGCGATGATCAGAGTGGGAAGCCCGGCTGGTTTCTGATGATGAAGATATAAACATAATAAAAGCCTCATTATATCGAATAGTGAGGCTTTTTTTCAAGTATACAGATATGAGGACAGAGGAGATATATGAGTTGTTCAAAAAATCAACCGGAGTTTCTACTGATTCAAGAAACATCAGGCAGGGGCAACTCTTCTTTGCCCTGTACGGGCCAAATTTCAATGGTAATAAATATGCATCCGATGCCCTCAGTGCAGGTGCTCTGTGTGCCATAATCGATGACCCTGACTATGAGACTGAAAATACAATACTTGTAGATGACACCCTTAAGGAGCTTCAGTTCCTTGCAGGTTTGGTGAGAAGTGAACTTACGGCAAGAGTAATAGGCCTCACAGGGTCGAATGGCAAAACCACAACAAGGGAACTAATAGCTGCAGTCCTTTCAGGGAAATATAAGACATATTCTACTATTGGGAACCTTAATAACCATATAGGAGTACCGCTTACTATCCTTGCAAGTCCGCCTGATACTGAGATCCTGGTGGTAGAGATGGGCGCCAGTAACCCGGGTGAAATAGGCAGACTCTGTAATATTGCCCGTCCCGATATCGGGATAGTAACAAACATAGGCACTGCTCACATGGAAGGCTTCGGGTCGATCGAGGGGGTTAAGGCAGCTAAATCGGAGATGTATGAGTATCTCCGAAAGACCGGTGGAGTGGCATTCTATAATGAGTCTGATGCTGTGCTTACAGAACTGATATATAAGTATGTCGTCAAAGCTGTTCCTTACGCCGATCCCACAGGATATGATCTTATAACAGTAACCAGGCCGGAGGAGCTTTATCTGTCAGGCAGCATTACCTTTGAGGGGGTCGACTACCAGTTCAGGACAAATCTTTTCGGGGCCCATAATCACCAGAATATCAGGGCTGCAATGGCAATTGGGTTGTTTTTTGGTGTGCCTGTGGAAGATGTAGTATCGGCCATCGAAACATATACTCCTTCGAATAACAGGTCTCAGGTTGTAAAGACACAGCACAACACTCTTGTTTGCGACTCCTATAATGCCAATCCTGTCAGCATGGCGAACGCTATTGAGTCATTCTCCCGTCTGACAGGGCCTGATAAGGTTTGTATAATAGGTGATATGCTCGAACTGGGAGATATGGCAGAAGAGGAACATCATAAGGTTCTCGGACTGATAGGTACTTATGGAATCAAAAAGTGCTTCGCCGTGGGCGCGATGATGAAGAAACTTGCACCCGATTATGGCTATGAGGCTTTCGCTGATGTTGATGAACTGGTGTTGTCGTTGCGCCTCAATAAACTGAAAGAAAAGATGATACTTATAAAAGGGTCGAGAGGGATTCAGCTCGAGAAGTGTTACGAGGCTCTTTGATCACTATTTGCCTGTCTGAGTGTCAGCAATACAACTTCCGACCTGCTTCCCACGCGTACGCGGGGTCCCCATAGTCCGTAGCCCGAGGATACAATAAAGTTGGTTCCCCCGATTTTATCATAACCATAGGGTATCTCAAACATTCGTGAAATGAGTATCGATAAAGGCCATATCTGACCATTGTGGGTATGCCCTGAGAGGTGTATATCCACACCTGCCGCTACTGACTCTTCGAGTCTCAATGGCTGATGGTCCATAAGTATAACCAGACCCGTATGATCAATATCTCCTGTGAGTTCTTCCAGTGAGGCCCTTTCCCTGCCTGTATACCTGAAGGAATCACGGTCCTTTCTTCCAATCAGGGTTATTCCTGACGGAGTGATAACCGTCTCATCCATCAGCAGAGGTATTCCCCTCTCGCTGATATAGTTTGCGGTTTGCTCTATCCCTCCTATGTATTCATGGTTGCCGGTAATGGCATAGATGCCTTCACCACACGGAGGGCAGCTGAACGATGCGAGCAGATCGTCGCGCAGCACCGGACCAATCTCTCCGTCAATAATGTCACCCAGAAGCAGTACCATATCAGGTTTCAGGGAATCGATAATACCCTGAAGCTTTTTCATGCTTCTCTTCCTGATAGTGCTTCCAAGATGAATATCAGAAACGGCAACTATTTGCATCTCACCGTTTCCCGGCAGGGGCTTCGTGACATCTATTTCATAATGTTTGACGACAGGAGTGAGGGCATTGATGAAACCGGCAACGATAATTATTACAGTGAGTGCATTCACTCCTATAAACCGCCACTTTTTGAATATACTGACTGCTTCAGCCGGTATTATACCAGTGGCCTTTCCTGTTACCAGCCCAATATCGGAAACCAGATAGAGAAGAAAGGAATAGAATATATACGCAAGCCAGAATCCGCCAAAAATATTCATAATGTCAGAAAGAATTCCGGAGTGGTTACGCTCGAGAATCCTGCCCGCGATAAAGAGTGATGCAAGGAAGATAAACAGTATGGAATAAAGTCTGGCAGACCTGCCTGCAGACATCAGTGCGTATCCCTTGAAAAAGATGTATGTATTAGCTCCAAAATAGATGGTAAATACTATCAGGAAGAATATAAGCATATGGTGGGTTTTCATATAAATTTAAATCAAAATGAGATATCGCTGAATTTGCGGAGACCTCTGATGTAGAACAGGTAAAGAATACTTTTGTTCAGCATCAGATGGCAGGGCAAGGCTTGCTGTCCAGTAGCTGCTGCAATCCTTTTTCTCTCAGCTATACGTCTGGTGCGCGCCCTGTAATAGTCTTTGTGAGCACTAATTACAGCTGCGAAATGACGTGGCTTGCCCCTGAGCAGGAACATGATGGCAGCGACACCATCGAGCACTTTCCTGAAGAGTAGTATCCTTCGGAAACCCTTTGCCGGCAAGTTTTTGTACAGCATGAAGAGGTTATTACGGAAATTCAGGTGGGTCTTGCCCGGGGAATCGTATTTCAGGGTTCCTCCTCCAACATGATAGACTACAGAAGATGGCACAGACCAGCATTCATTGCCATGGTGATAAAGCCTCCAGCAAAGGTCGATCTCTTCCATATGTGCGAAAAAGGTACTATCAAGACCCCCTGCCTGCCGGTACGCTTCATTCCTGACCATAAGGCATGCACCACTCGCCCACATTACCCTTACCGGGCTTTCATACTGGCCGTTATCGGTTTCTGTAAAATGCATGATACGCCCCCGGCAGAAAGGATATCCGTGTTTGTCGAGATAGCCGCCGGCAGCTCCGGCATATTCAAACCGGTTCCGCTCGGTTTGGGAAAGTATTTTCGGCTGGCATGCCGCGACTACAGGGTTTTCCTCCATAAGGTTGTACATGGGCTCCAACCAACCTTCAGAGACTTCGACATCAGTGTTTAAAAGTACGAAGTAACGGGCATCGATTATCTCAAGTGCTCTTGCATAACCCCCTGCATATCCGAGATTCTCTTCGAACCTGATGACTTTGACTGATGTGAAGTTATCACTGACCCACTCTGCTGATCCGTCATTTGAACCGTTATCAACAACCCAGACGCTGCTGCCTGATATTTTTGTGTTCCTGACCACTCCGCCCAGGAATTTTTTAAGGAACTCCAGTCCGTTCCAGTTTAGTATGACTACGGCAATATTATCCACCGGAGACCTCCTTTTTATGCTTCCACCTGCGATGTGTCCATATCCAGTATTCCGGCCTTTCACGTATTATCTCCTCGAGTCGTTTTACATGAGCCTCTGTTATCTCATGGTCGCGCAAACCCGTAGTCTCTTTGAAGAGTTCCTCAAAAGTGAGTTCGTAATGGCCCCTTTTCACCTTTCTGATATTCATGAACAGAACGGCCATGTCATATTTGAGCGATATCTTTTCCGACCCCAGATAGACCGGGGTATCCTGACCCATGAATGTTGTCCAGTAGTTAATTTCTGACCTGGGAGGCGTCTGGTCGGCTATGAAAACCGACATGGTGTTAGCTCCCTCTTTGCGACTGCTGATTATTTCCCTGACTATATGAGACATGGGAGTGAGAGTAATGCCAAATCGCGACCTGATATTGAAAATCAGCCTGTCAAATTTTTTGTTTGACAGAGGCTTATATATGATCAGAGTCCTGACGTTAAGGTGTAACGGAGTTGCTATCAACCATTCCCAGTTGTTGTAATGGCCTCCTACTGCCAGTACATCACGTCCTGATGCAATGATTGATCCGGGCATCTCAGGGTTAACCACGACGAATCTTCTTCTTATCTCCTTTTCTGACATATAGCCGCCCTTAAGGGTTTCAAGAAAAAGATCAGCAAGGTGCCGGTAGAATCTCTTCTCAATTTTTACAATCTCGTCTATGCTTTTTTCTGGAAATGAATTAATAAGGTTCTTTCGGGTGACTTTCTTTCGATAGCCGGGAAAATAGTATAGTATAAAATAGAGAGGATATGAAAATATATACAGAATACTCATTGGCAGAAGAGTCACTAACCTGATGAAGGTATATGCTATGTAGTATCCGATTACTCCCACGACCCGGTATTGTTCATTTGATTATCATGAAGCCTTTTACAATATTAGTAACTTCATCTGAAATATTCAGGTTGCCTGCAACTATTTCCTCTCCTGTGAGGGGTTCATCGTTTCCGCTGAAATCGGTTGCCCTGCCACCGGCCTCCCTGACAATAAGGGCACCTGCCAGTATATCCCAGGGATTAAGGCCGTACTCAAAGAAACCGTCGTACCTGCCACAGGCAACATGGGCAAGGTCTACCGATGCGGAACCCATTCTGCGGACACCACGGCTGTTACGGATGAAATACTCGAGGCACCTCATATACTCGGTGAGCCTGTGAAATTTTCTAACGGGAAACCCCGTTGCAAAAAGACCCTGATCAACAGAAGGAGTTACGGAGACATTTATCCGTTCACCGTTCAGCCAGGCACCGCCTCCCAATGTTGCCCGGAACATTTCATGAGCGGTTACATCAAGAACCACACCTACAATGGTACTGCCGTTATGGTTTAGCGCAATGCTCACCGAATAGGGCGCAACACCATGAACGAAGTTGGTAGTGCCGTCAAGGGGGTCGATATACCAGATATATTCACCCGTCTCCCTGGCAGAGGTCTCCTCTTCAGTATGGAACGATGCTCCGGGAATTATATCAGATAATCCTTCCACAATAATTTTTTCTGCCTCAGTGTCAACATAGCTAACCAGATCGTGGTATGCCTTACTCATTACAGCATCGCTGCTGAATCCGGCCGCCTCTGTCCTGATAAAAAAACCAGCCTCTTCTGCAACCCTGCAAACCTCTTTTGCGACTCTTTCCAGATCCATATCAATTATTTGTTAGTTCTCCGTACATCTCGCCACCCTCTTTTAATCCGGTAAGCCTTACCTCCCTGATACAACCCGGAAGACCTTTATCATTTTTTACCAGCACCTTAATATAGTTGGTGGTAAAGCCGGTAGCGCAGCCTTCGGTTTTTGACCGTTCAAAGAGTACTTTTTCAGTTCTTCCGGTATTCATTCTGTTAAATGCGGACTTTTTGCCTTCCGAAAGTCTCATCAGCCTTTGGCTTCTTTCCTCCCTGATTTTAGGAGGGATAGTGGCGCCGAGTTTTGCCGCGTCAGTGCCAGGCCGCTCCGAGAACCTGAATACATGAAGGTAAGATACCGGTAGTGAAGAGATAAAATTGAAAGTCTCCTCAAAATCATCATCGCTCTCACCCGGAAAGCCTGTTATCACGTCGGCCCCAATTGCAGCATAAGGCATCAGACCCTTTATTGTGGTGACTCTTTCAGCAAACAATTCTCTCTTGTACCGGCGTCTCATCATTGCCAGGGTGCGATTGCATCCGCTTTGCAATGGTATGTGGAAGTGGGGCATAAGGGCACCTCCTTCAGCGGCAAGGTTTATTATTTCATCTGTTATCAGGTTGGGCTCTATTGATGATATCCGGTAACGTTCAATACCTTCAACTTTTATCAGATCCCGCAGCAATCCGGCAAAACTCTCCCCTGTCGATTTGCCGAAATCGCCGGTATTGATTCCTGTCAGCACTATCTCATTGATGCCCGATGCCGCTATCAGTGAGGCTTCCCTTACACATTCGGCTACCGGTAGGTTGCGGCTTGCTCCCCTTGCCAGAGGTATTGTACAGTATGAACATTTATAGTCACAGCCATCCTGAACCTTCAGGAACGAACGGGTACGGTCACTCATTGACCATGAAGGGGTGAATTGGTTTGCCATACCGATTTCGCACGAGTGTATCTCCGGGGCTTCCTTTTTTTCAAGGTTGCCTATATATTTTATGATATCGAATTTTTCGTTTGTACCCAGTACCAGGTCTACTCCGGGTATTGATGCTATCTCTCCGGGTTTTAGTTGTGCGTAGCATCCGACTACGGCTATAAAAGCCCCCGGATGGCGCCCTGCTACCTTTTTGACAGCCTGACGGCATTTTCTGTCGGCGGCGTCGGTCACTGAACAGGTATTTATAATGTACAGGTCTGCTTCATCGTTGAATGAAACCCTCGTGAACTGCTCGTGAGGCAGTGACCTTGCCATTGTTGATGTTTCGGCAAAGTTGAGTTTGCAGCCGAGAGTATGAAAAGCGACCCTGAAAACCTTGCCTGGCATGGTTAAAGTAGTTTACTGGCCAGCTCGGCAAGAAAACTCCTCTCCCCCTTGACGAGGTTGACATGGGCAAAAATCTCCTGGGTCTTCATCTTGTCGGAAAGGTAGCTTAGACCGTTTGACCCTGTATCGAGGTAAGGTGAATCTATCTGCTCGATATCACCAGTGAACACCATTTTGGTGCCTTCACCAGCCCTGGTGATTATCGTTTTCACCTCATGGGGCGTAAGGTTTTGAGCCTCATCAACAATAAAGAAGATGCTTGAAAGGCTGCGTCCCCTAATATACGCCAGCGGGGTTATGACAAGCTTGTCCTCCTTTATCATTTCATTTATCTTGAGGAACTCAGGGCTCTGGTGGCTGAATTTGTGCTTAATAACCGTTAGATTGTCATAGAGAGGCTGCATGTACGGATCCATTTTATCTTTCAGGTCACCAGGCAGGTATCCCATGTCACGGTTCGCCAGCGGAACAATGGGCCTCGCAAGGAATATCTGCTTGTACCTCTTCTGCTGCTGCAGTGCTGCTGCCAGAGCGAGCAGGGTTTTGCCGGTTCCTGCCTTGCCGGTAAGAGATACAAGTTGTATATCAGGATTGGTAAGTGCGTCGAAAGCGAATGTCTGCTCGGCATTGCGGGGGTCTATACCGTAGGTGGTCTGCTTGAGAACCCTGTTAAGAGTTTTGGTTGCCGGATTGTAATGGGCGAGGGCGCTGGCTCCGTTGTTGCGAAGTATGAAAAAGTGATGGCCCTCCTGCGGTATATCTATTTGAGTATCTGTAATGCTTATCCCTTCGTGCGATTCATATAATTTATTGATAACGTCAGTGTTAACGCCCTCGAGTATCTGAATGCCTTTGTACAGATCGTCGATGTTTGCCACCTTGTCGTTCTGATAGTCCTGCGCCATTATGCCCAGTGACTTGGCCTTCATTCTGAGGTTGATATCCTTAGAAATCAGAATGACGGTTTTCTCCTTGTTGTTCTGGCAGATATAATCGGCAATTGACAGAATGCGGTGGTCGGCAGTACGCTCTGGAAATGACTGGTGTACCCTTTCGGTGAAATCCTTGCCGGTCTCAATATGAAGGTTGCCCAGTCCCGACCCGAGCGGGATATTGGATGAGAGCAGTTCATCTCCTGACAGTTTGTCGAGTTCGCGGGTGAACTCGCGCGCATGAAAATTGATCAGGTCGTTGCCGCGCTTGAATTTATCAAGCTCTTCAAGTACAACAATGGGGATGATTACATCATTTTCTTCAAAATTGTAGATGCATTTAAAGTCGTGAAGCAGAACATTGGTGTCGAGTATAAGGATTTTTTTGTTGAATTTTTTTTTCATTTTATAAATAATTTTGATTTGATAGATTGAGCTATTTTTCCGAGCGGTAAAATTAACCATTTTTGCATAGACTTTTCCGGAGAGTTTTCAATACCGGTCGATAGTTATGAACTATAAAGAGACAATCAAGTTCCTCTACAGCTGCCTGCCTGTCTATCACAGGGTAGGAAAGGCAGCATACAAGGCCAACCTCGACAATACCATTGCGCTCGATGACTATCTGGGCAATCCTCACCAAAGATTCCCCTCCGTGCATATCGCAGGAACCAATGGCAAGGGATCGGTGGCTCATATGATGTCATCAGTACTTCAGGAAGCAGGGTTCAGGACCGGACTCTATACCTCGCCGCATCTCATTGATTTCAGGGAGAGAATAAAAATCAACGGGATAATGATACCGGAACCGGAGGTAGTGAGGTTTGTACATGATCACGGTAAGATCATAAGATCGATGTCCCCGAGTTTCTTTGAGCTCACCGTTGCTATGGCATTTGATTATTTCGCGAGGCACCGGGTTGATATTGCGGTAATAGAGACCGGTATGGGAGGCAGACTTGATTCAACGAATATAATTACCCCGCTGCTTTCAGTGATTACCAATATCGGCCACGACCATATGGAGTTTCTGGGGGATACTATTGCAAAAGTAGCGGCAGAGAAAGCTGGAATAATAAAACCCCTGATTCCGGTGGTAATAGGAGAGAGTGCTCCTGAAACCGACCCGGTTTTTAAGGATGCCGCCCTGACGGCCGGCAGTGATATCTGGTTCGCGAGCAGTAACTACGATTGTCACCTTGCCCGGTTCGATCCTGCAGAAGGCATCAGGAAATACCGGGTTACAAGGCTGACAGACGGTGTTATGTTCAGAGGCATGATACCACTTCCCGGTGACTACCAAAAGCATAACCTTGTTACTCTCTATCAGGCAATGGAGATAATACCGCATCAATTCCGACCCAAAAAGGAACATCTGTTAAGGGGTATCTCATCGACAGTCAGTTCGACCGGATTGCAGGGGCGCTGGCAGATACTTAGACAGGATCCTCTTGTAATCTGCGACACGGCTCATAATATGGAGGGATTGACTTATGTTTTGAACCAGCTAAGGGGTGTCAGATATGACCGCCTGCATATTGTTATGGGATTCGTAAACGACAAGGATCTCTCTTCTGTTCTTCCCCTCTTCCCGCGTGACGCTACCTATTACTTCACACGTGCTTCACTGCCCCGTGCGCTTGATGAGAATGTACTGAAGGAATCTGCCCTGGAATACGGACTGAAAGGAACTTCATATAATGATGTCCCTGCAGCATACCGGGCGGCCCTGGGTTCCGCCGGCATTAATGACCTGGTGTTTGTGGGAGGGAGTACCTTTGTTGTTGCCGAAATTGTGTGATCTCGGAAATATTTCGCTAAATTTAGAGTCTTAAATTATAACTAATGAAAAGATTCGGCTTTTTTATGCTGCTTGTCATGGTTTCGGTCTTACTGGCAGCTCAGCAAACCGGAAAACTGTTTATCCTGCATACCAATGACCTTCATTCGAAGCTTCGGGGTTTTGCCCCTGAAACGGCTTATACGCCTCTTGTAACGGGCGACGATGATACGAAAGGGGGATTCGCCCGATTGTCGTCAGTTATAGCAGCGGAGAGGAGTGATGCGGGCGATAATCTTCTGGTGCTTGATGCAGGAGACTTCCTGATGGGAACTCTTTTTCACCACTTTGAGGATGCTGACGGATTTCAGCTGAGGCTTATGAAGAAGATGGGCTATGATGTTGTCAGTATCGGTAATCATGAATTTGATGCCGGCCCCGATCATTTCGCAAAAATAGTTGAGGCTGCCCGTCAGAATGGTGAGATTCCATCAATGGTGCTCAGCAATATTGAGTTCAGCGAAAAGGATGCCGCTGATGACAGACTTGAGAAACTATATACTGACGGAGCTATTGGAAGAAGTTGTGTGATAGAAAAACCTGAGCTTGGCCTGAAGATAGGAATATTCGCTCTGATGGGAATCGATGCCGACGATGTTGCCCCGGCAGCTTCCCCGGTAACCTTTTCGAAGCAGATCAGATCGGCAAAAAAGATGGTTAAGCAATTACAGAATGAGGGATGCAACATGATAATATGCCTGTCGCATTCAGGATTGGCAATTGACAAGAACGGAGACCTGACCGGTGAGGATTATAAACTGGCTTCGAAGGTTAATGGTATTGACCTGATCATAAGCGGCCATACCCATACTAAACTCAGTGAAGCTCTGATTGTCAACGGCACACCGATAGTACAGACAGGGGCCTACGGAACAAATATAGGCAAAGTGGTCTTCAACGTTAACGGAGGAGTTCCTGTTTTCGAAAGCTCCGGTCTTAAACCGGTTGACGATAATATCAAAGGTGATGCTGCAATTGTAGCACTTATAGAGGGACGGATGAAATTGATAGAGAAAGGGCTGCTGGCCGGTCTCGGATTGCAGTACGATAAAATCATTGTCGAATCATCGTTTGACCTGGTCTGTGATGAGTATGGCGACCTCGAGGGAAGTAACCTTGGACCGCTGGTTGCTGACGCGATCCATAACTTTGTAAATCGTCACAGTCCCGACGGTTCCGACATAAGTATCGTCGCAGCAGGAGTTATTCGTAGTCCCATTGTAACAGGAGATCAGTCAGTACCCGATATCTTCAGGGTTATGTCTCTGGGCGCCGGCAAGGATAATGTGCCGGGTTACCCGTTGTCAAGAGTTTATGTCACAGGCAGGGAACTTAAGAGTATTCTTGAAATTCTGATGGTCGCATGGAAGTCGAGTCCATCTAATTATATCTATTACTCCGGAATAGAGGTCAGGCAGGATCCGTCAAAAGGCTTGCTCAGGAAGATCATTTCGGCCGATATTGTAAGACCCGATGGCAGCCGGATGGCTGTTGACTTTTCAAAGGGTAATCAGAAGCTTTACTCAATATCAGCGAACTCCTATATACTGGAGTTTGTAGGGATTATTAAGAGTATGAGCTTCGGACTCCTCAATGTAGTGCCGAAAGATGAAAAAGGAGTACCGCTGACCGATTTTTCAATGGCCGTGATCAATTTTGCCGGCGATGAGACAGGCTATATTGAAGGTAAAGAGTGGCTTGCCCTTATTGAATTCCTCTCGGAGATGCCTGACTCTGACGGGAACGGCATTCCTGATATTGATGAATTCTACAGGAAGCCTCCGCTGAGGGTTATTGAAGTATCTAAATAATACAGTGAAGACAACAGTATATGATAGAAGCAAACCACAGGCGTTTCTTTGTATGGTTTATAAAAGTTTACACTTCGGTGAACCTGCGGCTGAGCTTCAGGAAGGTCGTAGTTGAGGGAGACACTGTGGTTCCGGCAGATAAGCCCTTGTTGCTTATCGGTAATCATTTCAGTTGGTGGGACGGGTTTTTCGCCTATTACCTCAATGATATACTCTGGCGAAGGAAATTCCACGTTATGATGCTCGAGGAGCAGCTTCAGACAAGATTGTTTCTGAATAAGGTGGGCGCCTACTCGGTGCGCAGAGGTTCACGCTCTGTAATTGATTCGCTTAACTACACATCACGGCTGCTTAAAACGCCTGGCAATCTGGTTGTTATCTACCCACAGGGAGAGATTAGTTCACTTTATACTTACCCGGTCAGGTTCGAGCGTGGAATTGACAGAATAATCAGAAGCGCAGGTCCGGGTATTACGGTGTTGTTCTACGTGGCACTGGTGGACTGGTTTTCATCGAAGAAGCCATCATTGACTTTCCGCCTGCGTAAATTCGAGTATGTGGGAACCCCGGGTCATGATGAACTGGAGGAAGCATTTAACCGCCTCATTGCCGACAGCATCGCGGCACAAATACCCGAAAAGGCATGATCTGGGCAGCTATAGTTATACTATATCTAACCTTTATCAGGATGCTGGTGGCTCTTTCCAACCTTTTCACAATGCCGTTTCCGGGGAAGCACAGTATAGAAGAAGGCCCGCTGGTTTCAGTGCTTATACCCGCGAGGAATGAAGAGGAAAATATCGGCAGGCTGCTTGACTCACTGCTCGATCAGCAGTATCATCCCTTTGAAATAATAGTTTACAACGATTCATCAACCGACGCGACAGGAGAAATACTGCGTCAATACGGAGCTGCGAGTAACCTTGTCAGACATATTGATGGTGGAGATCTGCCCGAGGGTTGGCTTGGCAAGAACCATGCCTGTCATCGGCTGGCCGAGAGTGCCACCGGAGAATACCTCCTTTTTATAGATGCCGATGTGGTAGCTGGTCGTGAAATGTTGTCAACAGCGGTGGCAAGGATGCAGGAGAAGCACCTTTCACTGCTTTCGGTGTTTCCATACCAGCTTAAACTGACAAGGGGAGAGAGGGTGGTTATACCGGTAATGAACTGGATATTGCTGTCGCTGCTTCCGCTGGTATTGGTGAGGAAATGCAAATGGTCTTCATTTTCAGCAGCTAATGGTCAGTTTATGATGTTTCGTGCATCGGTCTACAAGCGTTACCGGTTTCATGAGGCTGTAAGGATGCGGCTGGCAGAGGATATAATTATAGCCCGCATCATGAAGAAGATGAGGCTCAGGATTGAGACCCTCGCAGGAAGGGAGGGCGGGGTCTCTTGCAGGATGTACCGGACATATCGTGAGGCGCTTAACGGTTTTGCCAAGAATGTTATGACGATGTTCGGCGACAGCAGGTTGTTCATCCTGTTTTTTACTATTGTCTGTTTGTTTGGATGGTTGCCTGTGTTTCTGGGGGCCGGCTGGCCCGGCCTGACGGCTTATGTATTTATGGTTATGTCTATAAATATTTCTGTTGCAGGAGTCAGCGGGCAAAACATTAGTGATGCACTTCTGTTGTTTCCTGAGAGGATGGTTGCCTTCTTCCGGATTGTTATCAGGGCATTCAGGATAAGAGGCATGAAAAGTTATGAATGGAAGGAGAGGAAAATATCGGAAATCTATTGAACTATGATAAAAAAGGTCCTGCTTAACACGGTTTTTCTGGCAATTGCTTTTTCCGCGACGGGCCAGACACATAATTGTGATGTCTACAGGGGCTACCTTTCGGGTGAAATGGCCATCTGGTCAAAGGGCATTGCCGACCAGGAAGCAAAGTATCTCAGGAGCGGAAGCAATGATGACCTGTACGTACTTATATTATCGAAGTATGGTTACATAGGTTATCTGATAAGTATGAAAAGGGAGGGAGAAGCCAGGGGCATTATCAGCAGTGCAGAGCAGAATATCGAAAAGATGGCAGCAGACCCTGATTACGCAGCCAGAGCCTCTGCACTCAGTGGTGCCCTGATAGCAATGCGCATTAGCCTTAATCCAATTCGGGCTACATATCTTGGCATGCGCAGTTTCAGGCAGATAGAGGAGTCGCTTAAGCTTGACCAGAATGAGCCGACGGGCTGGGTTGAAATGGGAAACGCAAGGTATCATATGCCTGCAATTTTCGGAGGGTCGTTCAGCGAAGCGGCCAGCTCTTTTTCCCAGGCCGTTATGTTGTTCGAAAAGGAGCCTTCGCTACTGCGATGCAACTGGCATTACCTTCATGCCCTGGTATGGCTGGCAAAGAGCTACGAAAGCATGGATAAACTGCAGGAGGCCAATGAGATATATGGAAAGTTACTTCGACTTGAGCCTGAATTCCAGTGGGTGAAAACAGAACTCTACCCTGAATTGTTAAAAAAGATTGGCACCACAGACACACACCCCACTTTTTCATTGCCGGATAATTGGAATCAGACTTTCCTCAAATGAAATACAATTATTAAATATTAATATGAACAAAACGGCAATCGTAATAGGCTCCGGCCTTGGCGGCCTGGCCACCGCTCTTCGTCTCTCCCGCAGGGGATATCAGGTGGAGGTTGTTGAGCAGTACAAACAGGCAGGCGGCCGCCTCAACCAGTTGTCGAGCGAAGGGTTTACCTTTGACATGGCACCGACATTCTTCAGCATGAGCTATGTCTTCAAGGAGTTCATTGAGGATGCCGGGATACAGATGCCTTTCAGGTTTGTGGAACTCGATCCGCTCTATACTGTCAGCTTCCAGGGCAGCGACCGCAGGTATATCATATATAAGGATCTCGACAAGCTGGCAGAGCAGTTCATCGATTTGGAACCTGATTTCAGGAAGAAGATGGAACGGTTCCTGGCAGAATCGGGAAAGCTTTTTCACGATGTTGACAGGCAGATACTGAACAAGAACTTTCACAGCCTGACAGACTTTGTCATTCAGATGACGAAAATCGATATCAGGCATACTCCAAAGATCATACGTACAGTCTGGAAAGAGCTTGACCGGTATTTCACAAGCTATGAGGTGAAGGTAATATTCTCGCTGGTGGCTTTTTTCCTTGGTTCCACCCCGTTTGATACTCCGGCTGTTTACAGTATTTTGAGTTATACTGAGCTGAAGCATGATGGCTATCATAATGTTGAGGGCGGAATGTACAGGATAGTTGAAGGTCTCGTCGGCGCGATGGAGAAAGCCGGGATTAAGATTCACTACAATACCGAGATAGTCGATTATGAGTCTGACGGTAAGAGGGTCAGGTCATTTACTGATGCTGCAGGTAAACGGTGGGAGGCGGACCTCTTCGTGGTTAATGCCGATGCAGCTCTTTTCAGGGGCGCTGTTATGAAGAGGGAAAAATACAGGCCGCGGAAACTTGACAAAATGCAATGGACACTGGCTCCGTTCACTATGTACCTGGGCGTTAAGGGCAAGATCGATTCACTTGACCATCATAATTACTTTTTGGGAACCGATTACCGGGAGTATTCATCCAAAATATTTAAAAACCAGATTAAGCTCGACAATCCCTACTATTATGTAAACGCAAATTCGAAGTTTAACCGCGACAGTGCTCCGGAGGGGTGTGAGAACCTCTTTATTCTCTGTCCGGTGCCCGACCTGCGGTATAAGCCCGACTGGAGCGACCGTGAATGGCTGGCAGATGTGATAATAGATGATATTGCACACCGCACAGGATATGATATCAGGGGTAACCTTATCACAAAGGTGGTTCTCGATCCGGTCGACTGGCAGGAAATGTTCGCCCTTTACCGGGGCAGCGGTCTGGGCCTCGGCCATAAGATAACCCAGGTAGGAGCCTTCAGACCTTCCAACAAGGATGAGGTCTATAAGAACCTTTACTATGTGGGTGCTTCCACAGTGCCGGGCACCGGTCTGCCGATGGTGGTGATAAGTTCAAGGTTAACCGTTGAAAGGATAGACAATGAGTTTGGAACTCTATAACGATACTTGCAGGAGGTGCAGCAGGCTGATAACCACCAGATATAGCACTTCATTCTCACTGGGTATCAGATCGTTGCACAGCAGTCTGCGCGAATCTGTTTACTCAATATACGGTTTTGTAAGGGTTGCTGACGAGATAGTTGACACCTTCCATGAACATGACAAGGCTGCCCTTTTTAAGAGCTTTGAAGATGATACATGGAAGGCAATTGGCGATGGGATAAGTACTAATCCGGTTCTGCAGAGCTTTCAGCTTGTGGTTAACCGGTATCGTATTGACCACGATCTGGTAAGGGCATTTCTCAGAAGTATGGAAATGGACCTGACCATGTCGGGATACGATGACGGACAATACAATGAGTATATCTACGGTTCGGCAGAGGTAGTCGGACTGATGTGTCTGAATGTATTCTGTGACGGCGACGAATCGAGGTATTCGGAATTGCTGCCATACGCCCGGCGGCTGGGGGCAGCCTTTCAGAAGATCAATTTCCTCAGGGATATAAAAAGTGATTTCCATGATCGGGGCCGTGTCTATTTCCCCGGAGTGGATTTCTCTGATTTCACAGCAGAGGTTAAGGTGAATATTGAAAGAGATATTGCGGAAGACTTCAGTGTTGCCCTGCAGGGAATAAGAATTCTTGATCGTAGAAGCAGATTTGGGGTTTACCTGGCATTCAGGTATTATGTGGCACTGTTCGATAAGATTAAGAGAGCCTCCCCGGCTGAAGTCCTGGAAAAGCGTTTCAGGATCAGCAATGTGCGAAAGGCCACGTTATTGGTATGCGTATGGCTAAGAAAGATTACCGGTAGTATATAGTTTTTAGTAATACTATGAATAGTAAAACAGCAATTGTTATCGGAGCCGGAATTGCAGGCATTGCTTCAGCAATCAGGCTTTCACGTAAAGGGTATAAGGTAACTGTTTTTGAAAAGAACAGCTATCCGGGTGGCAAGATGGCGGAACTGTACGATGAGGGATTCAGATTTGATGCCGGTCCTTCCCTGTTCACTCTTCCTGAGCTTGTCGATGAACTGTTCACCCTTTGCGGCAAGGAACCACGCGATTATTTGATCTATTCAGGTCTTGATAGTTCATGCAGATACTTCTGGCCTGATGGTACCGTAGTAAAGGCATATACCGATCGCGACAGATTTGCCGCTGAACTCTTTGCAAAATGCGGTGAGCCGGTTGCCAATACCCTTGGGTTCCTTGAAAAATGCCGTGAACTGTATGAGCTTACAGCCAATGTTTTTATTTTTTCGGCCTTCAGCAGCCTAAGCAATTTCATGACAGAGGATTCTAAAAAGGTTGCCCGCAACTTCCTTAAACTCGATGCTTTCAGCACCATGCACGGCGTAATAAAGAAACACTTCAAGGATGAACGGGTACGGCAGCTGTTCGGAAGGTATGCCACTTATAATGGATCGAATCCATATAAGGCACCCGGAACGCTTAACGTGATACCCCACCTCGAACATAATACCGGAGCCTGGTTTCCTGATAAGGGAATATACTCAATCGTTACAGCCCTTATGAAGCTGGCAGAAGAGACCGGCGTTGAGTTCGTATTTGACACCTGGGTAAGACTGGTACTGGCAGATGGAAAGAGAATAGCAGGAGTAACGGCAGGGGATTACTATTATGAGGCTGATATTGTGGTGAGTGACAGTGATATAGTGCCTCTGTATCGTAACCTGCTGAAGAAGAGGGTTCCGGCATGGTATGCTGCGGGAGAAAGGAGCACTTCGGCACTGATCTTTTACTGGGGTATAGAGGGAGTATTCCCTCAATTTGATCTGCATAACATCTTTTTTTCAGGAGATTATCCGGCGGAGTTCAGGGCTCTCTCAAAAAAAACAATCAGTGATGATCCCACCGTCTACCTGTTTATCAGCTCAAAGAAAGTGGCATCAGATGCACCGGCAGGATGCGAGAACTGGTTTGTGATGATCAATGTTCCGGAGAACAGGGATCAGGACTGGGACTCATTGATATCGCGTGCCAGGGCAAATATCATCGGCAGGCTGACGCGTGAAACAGGGAGGGATATCGGTTCCCTCATAAAAACGGAGAAGATACTTGACCCAAGGCTTATTGAGGAACGTACAGTATCGTACCGTGGCTCGCTTTATGGAAGCAGTTCAAACAGCACACTGTCGGCTTTCAGGCGCCACCCGAATCACAGGAGCAGGTATGGTAACCTTTATTTTACTGGCGGCAGCGTGCATCCCGGGGGCGGAATACCTCTCTGCCTCGCCTCGGCAAAGATTGTGGCAGGAATGATACCCGATGCGAATATTGAATAGTCTATGGAGAAGAGCAGGAGTTTTACCAAAGAACTGATATGGATCTATGCCGTTGGACTGGCCGGAATGCTGATACCCTACACCCGTTATTATTTTATGCTGATAACCCCTGTTAACCTGCTGGTGGTAACCGGGTTGTTGTTTTATAACCACCGTCGTTGGGATGTGCGGACGGTGTTATCGTTTACCCTGGTGGGCATACTGTCATTCTTCATTGAGGCGCTGGGCGTAAACACCGGCCTGATCTTCGGAGAGTATTCCTATGGCCGGACGTTGGGACCGGCTCTGCTGAACACACCACTAATGATAGGTCTTAACTGGGTTCTTCTGGTGTACCTGTGTCACTCTGTCTCTGTTACAATATTTGAAAAGCTGCCTTCAGGGAGTGTTGCCGGGCGGCTCTACAGCAAGGCTCCGTCACTGCTGGTCGCCTTTGCAGGCGGATTACTGATGGTGGTTTATGATATAATACTTGAACCTTCGGCGATTCAGCTTGACATGTGGTCGTGGATGGGTGTCGGGATACCCATTCAGAACTATGTGGCATGGTTCCTCTTTTCGTTCGTGTTCATCCTTTTTATCGGTTTGAGCCGGATTGACACACGGAACAGGACAGCATTGCCCTTATATCTTTTACAACTGGCGTTCTTCCTGATACTTGATATCTGGTTTATTATGGTCTGAAGAACTCCAGGTGCTCATTTAGTTCAGAAAAATTTGACATGGCCACTGCTGCTGAAGCAACGAAATCATTTTTCAGCACCCAATCGACCGCCGAAGGGAATGAAGCAGCAGATATCGTATCTGATTTGTAAGGTCCGGCCGAACAGGTTTTCATCGCAATAAACCCGATTCCATTGCCATGTGCTTCATTCAAAATTGAAAGCAGTCTCTGCTGATCCCATTCATTGTAGGTCTTGCTGAGCGAGTGTACATAAGACCCTTTGAAATTAAAAGGCATCATCATCATCTCGTAAAACCCTTCCCTGTTATTTCTCTCAGGCAGATGAAGGCAGTCATTATGTGTTGAGAACCCGAAAGCTTTAATGACACCTTCTGACTTTTTCGAACTGAAAAAATCCATTACGTTTTTATGAAAAAGCAGAGACTCTTCTGAGGCATCATGATAAAGTAAGATATCAATATAGTTGGTATTCAGCGCTTTCAGACTATCGTCAAGCCGTTTTGAAAGAACTGAAACTATTTCACTTTCACCCCTTCTGGTATCAATTCCTGATTGAATTTCCCTTGGGTCAAGCCTTATTTTTGACTGTATCTGTACCTTTTCTCTCTGGCCTTCAATAGCCCTGCCAACCATCCTTTCATTATTACCGTTGGCATATGATCTTCCGGTATCAAGAAATGTCAGGCCGTTGTCAATTGCAAACCTGACCAGCGATTCTTCGTTGACCCTTGCTGCTCCGTAACATATCGGAGGAACCGTCAATCCGGTTTTGCCAAGGACCCTCGCAGTAAAATGCGGATTTTCCCTTTTGGATGATGCCGATGCGAGTGCGCCTACCGCTGCCAGGCCTGCTGCTCCCTGGATGAGAAATCTTTTACGACTGATTTTCCTGCCCATAAAGTTTAATTTTGTCCGTAAATATACAGTTTTTGATTTGATGAAGAGGAGGGGAATCAGAAAGCCTTCAGGGATACCAATAAATCACTATTTTTGGCGGACAATGAGCGCCTTTTTCAGATATGGATACAGAATTATCAGAAGCATCAGGTTGATGGCGCTGATAATCTTACTTTCCTTACCGGTGCATGCGATGCATGCACAGCATGATACCGGGCGGTACAACCCTGTTGTGTTTGGTATTCATGGTTCCTACGGCTTCATTATTCCGCATGCGCGTGTTGTTGAACCCCTTACCCATACGAATCCCTTTTCGGTTGAGTTGAATCTCTCCCTCCACCTCACGTCTGAGGATGTTTGGAATTATTGCTTCTGCTATCCCAGGGTTGGGGCGGCTCTTCACTATGTCGATTTCGGGAACAGGGAAGAGGTCGGAAGTGCAATAGCTCTATATCCGTACATAGAACCCATTGTAGGAGCCTGGCGGAGACTGAGCATGGGTGTGAGATTCGGTATGGGATTATCATATCAGACAACTATTTACGACGAGGTTACCAATCCGCGCAACTTCTTTTTCGGTTCCCACGTGGCCTTTATTGCCATGCTGAACAGCAGCCTGAACCTGAGAATCAATGAGTATCTGACGGGGCGGTTCACCTTTAGCTACAACCATATATCAAATGGCGGGACGGTCGAACCCAATTGGGGTATTAACTACCCGTTGTTAGGACTGGGAGTTGACTATGTTTTTAATCCCTACGATTTCAGGGAGCGGGAGCGTGACAGGGAAGCTGTACTTAATCCTGACAGGGACAGGTTTGAGATGGCGCTCTTTTTCTCGGGACGCGAGAGCAGTGCTTTTGAGCGCTGGTACGGAGTGTATGGTATTTGGGGCGGCTACAGCAGGATGATAGGTAGGGTGAGTGCTTTTTATGCCGGCGCTGAACTGGTATCAGATATGCTTGTAAAGCAGGAGGTATGGCAGGAGTTCATTGATGGTTCAACCGATGAGGCTCCTGATCATATGCGATTCAGTATTCTTGCCGGGCATGAGCTGGTTCTTGGCCGCTTCCTCTTTTCACAGTTTGGCGGTTTCTACCTTTATGCTCCTGTCAAAGCACGCAATCAGTGGTATCAGAGATACTCCCTTCTTTACAGATTTGCTCCCTCGACATGGATAGGTATAAGCGCCAAGTCGCATTACCAGGCAATAGACTTCATTGATCTTAGGCTTGTACGCTCTTTCTGAGGGTATTGACTACCATGGGTACAGCCAGCTTACTTTTTTGAGGAAAAATTTTGGCATGACCAAATTGTATCCTATATTTGCATCCGCTTTAAGGGCGATTAGCTCAGCTGGTTCAGAGCACCTGCCTTACAAGCAGGGGGTCGGCGGTTCGAACCCGTCATCGCCCACAAAACCCTCTACCCAAAAGATGTAGAGGGTTTATTGTATGTTCGCTGTTTATATCATTTACTCTGTAAAGCTTGACAAGTATTACATTGGTTACAGTTCCGATGTACATGACCGATTGTCGAAACACAATAGGATGTCAAAGGGTTTTACCTCAAAAGGGATACCTTGGGTATTGGTCCATACCGAGCTGTTTGACGATAAGAAGAGTGCTATGATCAGGGAGCGGCAACTTAAAAGATGGAAGAACAGGGAAAGGATAGAATCTTTGATCAGAACCGGTTCAGAGCATCCCGACTGAAAGTCGGGAGGGTCGGCGGTTCGAACCCGTCATCGCCCACAACCCGAAAACCGGACACGTCAGTGTTCGGTTTTTTTATGACCCGGCGTTAAAGGACGAAGCCCTTTCAAACGCCGGGGAAGAAAAAAAGAGTTGCCGCCGGAGGCGGTGCGGTTTTCGGGTTGTAAGGCCCCCCAACCGGCTCAGCGCAGCTAACCCGTCATCGCCCACAACCCGAAAACCGGACACGTCAAGTGTCTGGTTTTTTGTCTTTATACATACCCCATGCAACCTTTCTCACTTCTTATAATGTCATTAAAACTAAATAGTTATTAACAGTTCTTGTTTTATTTAGTTGATAAATTTGAATGTAACACTCTAATATTGAATATTTGAACACAAGAAAAAAGCGGAAATTACATATCTTAGCTTATTATATCCGCTGAGTCTTAACACAGACCTATTGGGCATAATTGGTGCATGCTGATACCTACATATGATTAAATATCAGATTTTTATGTGTCTGAAATCCGGAATAAAGAACCTAGCCTTCATGAAACAGGAAACCCATATTTTATCGCAACCAACGGAAAAACGGAAGCTTTTAGGAGAATTCACGGGCTCGCCTCTAAGAAAATTCTGGTTTGGCGGATACATGCCAGCCAGAAAAGCTGCACTTACATTAGTGCTTTTGATGGCAGCTTCTTTTTTCTATCTGGCCAGTGCCCAGGATACCACTCCCCCCGTAGTCAATACAAAAACTTTTACACTCATTCTTGATGTTAACGGCAACGGAACACTTCTCCCAGAAGATGTTGACAATGGTTCTAATGATGAATCAGGGCCGGTAACATTGTCGGTGTCCCCAAATGTCTTTACATGCACTGATCTTGGCCCCCAGACCGTAACTCTGACTGCTACTGATATGGCAGGCAATTCAGCCTCGGCAGACGTGATTATTACAGTAGCAACATCATTGAAGATTAATTCAATATCACTCAATAACTGTGAGCTTGCGGTGCCCTATACTCTCTTCATACCTGATGTTTCAGGCGGCGATGGCAACTATACATATTTCTGGAAGGGACTTGAGGATGGCTCCCAGCCATTTCTGGAGGTTTTGCCATTTCCCCCATACCTGTTATTTTCCAATACATCCACATATGAAACCCCATTCTTTAACAACCTCATTCCAGACGGTATTTACCATATAAGGTTGGTTGTTACAGACGGCAACGGCTGTGTTGACACCTCAGTGATGGCTCTGAACAAGAGCGGGGATGTATTTGATAATATTACTTCACGATATAGCGAAGCATGCGAGGGAGAAGTAAAAACCTACACTGTTAATTATGATTCTCTTGCTTCTTATGGCTGGACAGTGGAGAATGGCACAATACTTACCGCAGACCTGAATACAAACATAATCGATGTGCAATGGAATACAGGTGTTAATCAAGGAGTCGTTTTCGCTACTATTGTTAAGATCAATCTGGTTGGTGATCCCTGTGCTTCATACATAGTTGATACCGTAGCCATCCACCCTGTTCCTGTTCCCCTGTTTGACAATCCTGTAACAGTTGCGTGTGTCGCCTCGGAAGTGACATATAAACTAACTGATACATATTCAAATTACGCATGGACAATCACCGGAGGATATATTATTGCTGGTGGAACACAGGACTCTGATTTTGCTACTGTGCGCTGGGGAAACGGACCGGATGGCAGGGTAGCAGTCTCTGTCAGCAACGAGTTCTCATGTGCCGGTTCGGTATTTGTAGATGTTTATGTCTATAATAATACCATTAACCTTACTTCTGCTGCGGGAACCGATAATCAGTCGCTGTGTATCAATACCGGACTTACGGATATAACTTATGCCACCACCGGTGCCACTGGTGCTATATTTGCCGGATTGCCAGCGGGGGTTACCGGTGTCTGGGCTGCAGATGTGGT
>JAWOIF010000209.1:0-50518 GCA_046484805.1 Bacteroidales bacterium | reverse complement strand
CCCGTATATAGAGCCATTGTAATGTACTGACCGTTATGAAGGAGTGCCATGTTTTCACCTGCAAATGTTGAGAAAGTAGTGAAACCACCGCATAATCCGACCATCAGAAACAGCCTCCATTCGCTGGAAAGAAGCATAGTACGGTCTGCCATGCCAACCAGAAACCCCAGAACGAAGCTGCCTGTAACATTTACCACAAGGGTGCCCAGCGGAAGTGAAAAGAAACCTGTAAAGAGGCTCATTTTTGTTATAAAATACCTGGCAACGCTGCCAATAAAACCGCCTGAGCCTACTAATAGTATTGTTTTAAGCATATTAATCTTTATATGGATCTCAAATATACATTATATTATAAAACAAATCCCGGTGCAGGGCGCACCGGGATCTTACTGACATCTGGCATTAAAAAGGCTACTTTTTCAGAGCCTTCATAACTTTCTCTAGTGGCAGCTTTTTGGTGCAGAAGAACCAGTCCTTACACTCCATTTCGCCTTCCTTACCTTCCATTCTTTCCTGTGCGACGTTGCAGTTACCTGCAGGTGAGACTATTACGTCGTCACCCGGACGCCAGTCAGCGGGCAGGGCGATACCGAAGTTGTCGGCTGTCTGAAGTCCGATCAATACCCTCCTGATCTCATCAAAATTCCTGCCCAGCGAAAGCGGGTAGTAAAGGATGGTCCTGATCTTTCCGGCCGGATCGATATAGAATACCGCCCTGACTGCCTTGGTACTGCTCTCTCCGGGTTGTATCATTCCGTATTTTTTTGCAACCTCCATGGTAATATCTTCGATCAGCGGGAATTTTACTTCAATATTCTTCATCCCCTTAAATTCAATCTTCTCCTTAATCGTTCTCAGCCATGCTATATGACTGTACAAACCGTCAACTGAGAGCCCGACAAGTTCACAATTCAGATCCCTGAACTCATCTTCCATTGCTGCAAATGTCATGAATTCTGAAGTACAAACCGGTGTAAAGTCAGCCGGATGACTGAACAGTATTACCCATTTACCCTTGTAGTCAGCCGGGAAATTTATCTCGCCCTGGGTCGTAACCGCCTTGAACGACGGAGCATCTTCATTTATCCTCGGCATCGCAAATACCTTGTCTTCACAATTGCACTCCGGTACAACCTTCAACACCATACCCTCCTGCAGTAAACCATTCTTTTGTTCCATATTATTATTCTTTTTAGTTAAAAAATCCTCTTTTCCATAATAAGCTCATTTGCTCATTTGCTCATTTACTCATTTACTCATTTGCTCATTTACTCATTTACTCATTTGCTCATTTACTCATTTGCTCATTTACTCATTTGCTCATTTGCTCATTTGCTCATTATCACATTAAAGCCTTATCTTCTTCCACTCCTCCTTCATTCTCTCAATATCGGTGAGCCAGTCCTCAATGTCATTCTCATGCTCGATCTCATCATTAAGTATACCTACTGCCATCTGATGTGTTGAGAAATCCTTGCCTGCGGTAAATGCTGCAATCTCCTGATACCTCTGTATTGCGCACCTTTCGCCCTTCAGGTTCTGTTCAAGAATTACCTCAATGTATGAATCTGAAGGCACTTCATAATCGCACCGTGAATACTTTGTCCAATCCTTCGGATCAAGCAGCGGGGTGCCGCCCAGCTGTATTATACGGTCTGCAACCAGCACCGCGTGTCCGAGTTCCTCTGTGGCGTGAACTATCAGTTCGGGTTCTACCTCACTGCGCATCGGTCCTTCCATTACTCTTGCTCCTATCCAGTACTGATAATAAGCCAGCCACTCTTCGGCCAGGGCAGCATTAAGCATTTTAATCAGTTTTTCTACATCCAGTCCGGTAATTTTTACTGCACTTTTTCCCATAATGTCTTCTGTTTTTAGTTGTTACTATTATATTTTCCTTTAATGTTTACGTTTATCTCCTCTATATCAAATCCCTGTATCCTGCGCTTATTGAAATGCTGCCTGAGCAGTTTCGACAGTTCATTGTCGTAATAATCTTCAATCTTGTTGGTATTAGTGCAGTACAAGTGGTGGTGATCTGATCTGATGGCATCATATCTCTGAATACCATCTTCGGTTTTGATTCGTTTTATTACCTTCTTTTCGGCAAATACCTCCAGTATATGGTATACCGTTCCGGTTCCCATATGAGGATTATTAAGCCTGATGTAGTTAAGAACCTGATCGGCGGAAGGATGATTGTTCATCTCTGCAAGGGACTTTAAGACCAGAAGTCGCTGCGGGGTTATTTTTAACCCTGCGTCTGTGATCATCTCTCTTATGGCTGTTTCGTTAATCATAATACTTCCTAAGTAGGAATTATTCAAAATTACAAAAACAGATCCGAATTAGCAAATATTTTGACTGATTTTTTTCTCCGCTCTGCGCCTTCCGGCAACTCCGGCGACTGATAGGGGTGGGGCATCCTGCAGCCATTGAAATTTACCCTGCCGGGGTTGTTCCATATCCCTACCCCCGGCTACCCGAACCGGGCTGGCATTTGCCGGGCGAGCACGCGACCGAAGGGAGCATACCTGATACCTGGCACCTCTTATTCACACATACATCAGGAATAATATCAGCGGGACAACTATTCCTATTGCTGTCATCCAGGCACCCCGGCCTTTAATGCCATTTTTACCCCTTATGATAAAGAGACCGGTAACCGCAAGAAGTATTAGGCCGACGCAATAGATGTCAGAGAACCATGTCCATAACCTGCCGGGTTTGTTGTAGTGCAAAAAGTTAAATTCGTGGAATATGGGCCTCTTTCTGATAGTTTCTATCCTTCCTTCCCCCGAGTTGGTGTCGATAGTTACCGAACCTCCGTCGATAAAGATCTTCAGTGAACCCGGAGAGGTAATGTGGGTTTTATATGTCATTTTTCCTGAAATCTGATCAAGAAGGCTAATTGCATACTCCTTGTCTGTGTCCCTCTCCTGATCCAGATTCAATTCAATAACCTCCTGCCTGATTATATAATTGGAGTTCCATTGATGCCTGTGGTTCAAGGCAATACCCGATATGGCATAGATGATTGTCATTCCGAAGAAAAAGTACCCGAAATCCCTGTGCAGTACCCTGTTAAGCTTGTAAAGTTTCATCTGAGGATATTATATATAAAACAGGGTCAGGCAACAACCTGACCCTGGTGAATAGAATCAAAAGACTCTTATTTAAGCTCGTATTTGACTATTTCGATGAAAGTCCGGATTGAAGGATCAATGCCTCTTGCCTTCAGAGCTTCAGCTGCTGCCTTCTCTGAATCGCAGTCATGATCTTCTTCTCCTTCATGCTGAGGAAGATCCTCCCCGAGTTCATCCTTGTTGTCAACGCTATATTTTAGCACGCCTTCTACAACGACACTCTTACCTTCCGAATCAACGCTGAATTCACTTGCCAGTTCACCCAGCATTACCTGTATACTCAGGTCTGATTCATTTTCCTTTACCATCATCTTGTCACCACTGTGACGGCACATATGGTTAATAACTCCCTCAATCATTACCAGTTTGTCTCCATATTCAGTCGGATTTGAAACCAGTTCACTTATTGCATATGACTCAAAACTGGGTGCCGTTTCGGTCTGTTGTGCCGGATTTTGTCCGCATGAAGCTGTCAGCAGCGCAACAATCATTGATAAAAACAATACTCTCTTCATCTCTATTTTGGTTTAAATGGTTTATTCTGTTTTACATTTTTTAACGAATGCAAAAGTAGATTATTTTGCGATAATGGCAAATAGGTAAAATATATAGTGATTGGCAGAATAAGTTTAAAACCGGAATCCCATACTTGCCGAGGGTGTGGGCAAAACCGGCCAGCTATAGAAAAAATTTAAGCCTCCTCTGAAATAAAACCTGCTTTCGTTGGTGTATCTGTACATCAAAGGGAAAATACCTGAAGCGAAATCATGATAGATGCCTCCTTCGAACATATCAAATCTCGATACGAAACCAAAACCAATCTCCAGATGATGCCTTCCATAGGGCTTGGTGATATAGGAATAGGTAACCGGAAAGCAGAGACTCGATTTGAAGTCGGGTAGCACTCCGAGCCTTATGCTGTGCCTGAACCTGTCACCGAAGAACTTTTCGTAGTTGAATGAAATAAATCCGGTGCTAAATTCCCTGGGTGTCAGGTAAGCCTCTGCGTAGACACCGCTCCTCAGACCTCTTATCGCCTGAAAATACTGCCCTTCAGCAATACCAGCCAGCGTAAGCAGTATAATAATTATGACTACCCTCCTATGTAAAATTGCCACTTCTTTCAAAGTAAGGATACCGGTTCGGCCAATCCGCTTCATATTCCGTAATATATTCCTGCACCTGGTCCGAGTGGAAGGTGAAATAGAATCCATATTATCAGTAATAATGTCCATGAAATGAAAAAGACTACCGAGTATGGCAGCATTGTCGAAATAAGAGTACCGATGCCGGCCTTCTTGTCGTACTTCTCAAAATAGACTATAATGAGTGCAAAAAAGCTCATCATGGGTGAAATAATATTGGTAACACTGTCACCAACCCTGTAGACAGCCTGCGAAAGCTCTGGCGAATAACCGAGTAGCATGAACATTGGAATGAAAACCGGACCAAGTATAGCCCATTTTGCCGATGCGCTGCCCATGAAAAGGTTGATGAACCCCGACAAAATCACGAACATTATGGTGATAGGTATAAGACCCAAATTTGAATCGTGAAGCATTGATGCTCCCTTGACTGCAATGATAAGGCCAAGGTTGCTCCACTTGAAATAGGCCACGAACTGAGCTGCGAAAAAAACGAGAACCATAAAGGCAGCAAGAGTCTTGAAGCTGTCGACCATGCCCTTTACAACATCAGAATCACTTTTGAACTTTCCTGTTATAACTCCATAAATAATACCCAGTATTGCAGCAAAAATGAAAAGGAACGCAATAAAGCCTTTAAGCAGGGGAGACCTGAGTACCTCATTTCCCGGTCCCCGAAGGAACCCGTTTTCCGGTATCAGGGTCACCAGAATCAGTACGATAATTATCAGTACGGCTGCCATAACCCATTTTATGCCCTTCTTCTCTTTGTTGTTGAGTCTTTCAAGGGGCTCAGGCTCAACCTGACCGGTATAGGTACCCAGACGCGGCTCCACAAACCTGTTGGTTACCCATGTTCCCGTGAAGGCGATCAGAAAGGTTGAGACGAACATAAAATAATAGTTGGCTGTAGGCAAAACATAGTAGTCGGGATCAATTATCCTGGCGGCCTCTGTTGACAGGCCTGCTACCAGCGGATCTATGGTTCCGATAAGCAGGTTGGCGCTGAACCCGCCTGAAACTCCGGCAAAGGCAGCTGCCATACCGGCTATCGGATGTCTTCCTACTGAGTGAAAGATGATTCCTCCGAGGGGAATGATTAAAACGTATCCCAGGTCTGAAGCGATATTCGATAGTATACCTGCCAGAACCACAACAAATGTTATAAGCCTGCGCGGCGATTTCAGTACCAGCATCCTGATCGCCGCACTTATCAGCCCGCTGCTCTCAGCCACACCTATCCCCAGAATGGCTACCATCACAATACCCAGAGGGGCAAAACTGGTGTAATTGTCAACCATTCCGAGCATGATGCGGTGAAACCCCTCTTTTGACAGCAGATTCACGGTATGTATCGCTTCTTTGGTTGCGGGATGTATAGCCGTCCAGTCTGCAATATGGCCTATCCATGAGAAGAAAAGGGCCATCAGGGCAAGTATCGCAAACAGACTTGCCGGATGGGGGAGTGCATTGCCTCCGACCTCTATCCAGTGAAGAAGGCGTGATAACCCTCTCTTTTTATTTGTGTCAGTCATATTTCAGCATTAATATTTCAGAATTTTCGCAAGAAAGAAATTTTTTTTCAACTTCTGAAATCTGCTCTTACTCCAGTGCCTCGTTGAGACTACCCATCCTGTAGCCTTCCATATCAAGGGTCACATACCTGAATCCGTATTCTTTCAAAGCTTTTATTATAGTACTCCTAAACGGATCTTCAATGAGTTTGTGAACCTCTCCTGACTCCACCTCAATTCTGGCAATGTCGCCGTGGCACCTGACCCTTGAAGTCCTGAATCCGTTTTTTATCAGGAACTTCTCAGACATCTCTATCTTATGCAGGTCCTCCTTCCTTATCTCACTGCCGTAGGGAATCCTCGAATAGAGGCATGCATAGGCAGGCTTGTCCCATGTCGGCAGACCCATCTTCCTGGAGTACTCCCTAATCTCTTTCTTGGTGAAACCGAGTTCAAGCAACGGACTGATTACCTGCAGTTCCCTGATTGCCGCCATACCGGGCCTGTAGTCGCCGGTATCATCAACATTGCTGCCGTCAAGAACATATTTGTAACCCAATCTGGCGGCCTCACTGATTATATTGCCGAACTCGATCTTCTTGCAGTGATAACACCGGTCTGCCGGATTGTTTCTGACTGCATCCTCGATCTCGGGTGAATCTATTATAATATGTCTAGCCCCAATCTTTTCTGCCAGGTTGACGGCATCCTCAAGCTCGCTGCGTGGAAGGGCAGGGGAGTCAATGGTTAGCCCTGCAGCATCATCACCCAGCACTTCAGTGGCAACAGCAAGCAGAAAAGAACTGTCAACGCCTCCGGAAAAGGCTACAGCAACCCGCCCGAGCTTCCTTATAAACCCGGTTAATTCTGAATACTTGTCTTTCATAACTGTGATCAGTTACATCCCAAGGTTCTTCATCGCCTCAAATACCAGAAATGCCGGCCACACCAATGCTTTCAGGAAGCCCAGCACCCCTTCCCAGAGGGAAGTAGCAACCGAAATGTAATAAACGGCTGCGCCAATTAAACCCAGTCCGTAAATTGCGCCTGCAACCGGTGCACCGCTTCGTGAATCTCTTTTCATCTCTCTCCTGTTTTTATATTTACAACCTAAGTTTCAGTAATCTCAAACTTACTGTTTTTGATGTATTTCTCCATCATAATGGCTATTAAAACCAAAGGAGGCACGATTCTGTCACTTCCCCAGCCTGTTGTGCTCTTTCATTATCTCCATTACCCGGTCAACAGCCAGTGCCTCTGATCTTACCCTTCCGTCGTGACCCATTACTGTCTCTGCTGCAAAAAGTGAATTTATAATGGCCTCTTCGGTAGCCTCGACAGCTGCCTGAAACAGTATGCCTATACGGTCGCTTCGCAGTTGTTTTCTCTCCTCAACAGGCTGAGAGCCTGAGCTCCTGATCCTGTTCTCATGTGCCGTTGATATGGCAATTACATAATCACCGCTGCCATGTGAGGCTATCCCTCCGGCTCTGACCATCCCAAAAGAAGCCCTTACAGCAAGCCTTTCAAGGTCGCGTACACTCAGTGGGGCATCGGTTATTACCACCATCATGCAGGAACCATCTTCCTTAGGTACATCATCATTGGACCGGTATCTTTGTTTTCCCATTTCAATTCCCACCGGAACACCATCTATCTGCAGCATGCCTCCGAAGTTGGTCTGAACCAGAACACCAACAGTATATCCGCCTGATGATTCCGGCAGTACCCTCGATGAGGTTCCTATGCCTCCCTTGAAACCCAGACACTGCGTACCGGTGCCGGCACCCACATTACCTTCTGCCACCACTCCACCGCTGGCATTCCCGATTGCCTGTACAACATGCCCGGGCTCTATATGCCGGCCCCTTATATCGTTTAATCCGCCGTCATTGGTCTCTCCTACAATGCCGTTGACACTCTTCACCCCCCTGTTCTCAGGATAGCTGAAAGTGTGGTCAATCAAACCGTCAAGTCCTGCCGCTATGCTCAGTGTATTTGTCAGAATCACTGGTGTCTCAATATTACCCAACTCCTTCACCTGGGTAATGCCCGCCAGCTTGCCGAAACCATTGGCTACATAGATGGCTGCCGGAACCTTCTCCTGAAACATGTTGCCCTCATGGGGCAGTATTGCTGTAACGCCGGTATTCACTGTGTCTCCCTGCCGTATCGTTACATGACCCACCCTGACGCCTGGCACATCTGTTATTGCATTCAGTTTTCCGGGTGTTAATACTCCAAAGCTGATACCATAATCACGGGGCCTCATCTTCTGCCCCGACATAATTGCTGAAGTAATCATAATCATCCCAATTGTAATTGCTAAACGTCTCATATATAACTATGTAATTAAATATATCTACTTCCTGCTATCCGTTCCCCGTTCCCTGTTCCCTGTTCCCCGTTCGCCGTTTTTCGTTCAAGTATCCCTCCGATTCTTTACAGGTAACAGTCTCAATATTGAGTTTAAGTATTACCATCCTGCTGATCTGGTTTTCACGATACACTATTTCACCCTTCGCACCATGGTGAGTCATTATAATGTCAAGGCCTTCCTTCTTGCCGGCTTCGTCGGTGATGATCTCAACAATACCTGTTCCCATCAGAGACCGGTATTCGGTTGTCCATCCGCAGGCAATATTAGCAGGAACAATTTTATGTGAGTCTTCAATCATGAAACTGACCCTGCCGTCACGCTGCAACAGGTCAATCTTCCTGCCTTCAGGTGCCGAATGGAAGTACAGGCAATTGGCAGAGTAACCGTAATTCATGGGGACAATGTGAGGAAAACCAGAGTCGTTGATTGCAATGATGCAGATCATTGAATTACTGAAGACTCTTTCAATAACTTCCCTGTCGGTGATCTGCTTTTCTTTTCTTCTCATAACGGTGAATATGTACGCCAGCATTTTCGCACAAGGCATAAAATTAATAATTGTTGCGGAATAAACTTCCTGTTATCACTCCAGACAGGGCTGCTGCATCACAATAAATGAATGGTTATGTAGCATTGTTAAGAATTGAGTTTGAAAACCAGACGGTTATGCCTATGATGATCGACAGCAATTTGAACTTAAACTGATTGCCTTGCCGTGAAGGAGAGTAAAGATAATTTTCAGGGGTCTTGTAATATAGACAGGTACTTTGAGTACCTTTGTATCGGAATTTAATTAACAGAGAGAGGAATATCATGCACAATTTAAAAATTGGCGGGTTAACAATACCAGTACCTGTTATTCAGGGAGGTATGGGCGTAGGTATCTCAATGTCGCGACTGGCTGTTGCCGTTGCCAGCGAAGGAGGAGTAGGCGTTATCTCAGCCGCAGGACTGGGCTTGGTACACCGTAATCCGGCTCTCGGTTTTATTGAAGCAAACATCGATGGCCTCAGAAAAGAGTTGAGGGCAGCCCGTGAAAAGACAATGGGTGTTATCGGTGTAAATATTATGGTGGCGATGTCGAATTTCGCCGAACTGGTCCGCACTGCCATATCTGAGAAGGTTGATATTATCTTTTCCGGTGCAGGACTGCCTCTTGACCTTCCTAAATTTTTGCAGACAGGAAACCACACGAAACTGGTCCCTATCATATCTTCAGGCCGCGCTGCACGCCTTATTTGCGATAAGTGGAAGACAATCTACGATTACCTTCCCGATGCGTTTGTGGTGGAAGGACCAAAGGCCGGAGGCCACCTGGGATTCAAACGGGAAAATATCGAAGATTCACATTATACCCTTGAGGAACTTGTTCCTGAGGTGGTAAAGGAGGTGAAGCCATTCGAGGAAAAATATGGGGTTGAAATACCTGTTATCGCGGCTGGCGGAATCTATACAGGCGAGGATATCTATAATATCATGCAGAAGGGTGCAAAAGGGGTGCAACTGGGTACAAGATTCGTCACAACCGAGGAATGCGATGCATCACCCCTGTTCAAAAAAGCCTATATCGATGCATCTGAGTTTGACATGGAGATTATCCAGAGCCCTGTGGGAATGCCCGGAAGGGCGATTCACAACGAGTTCCTTGAAAAGGTCAGGCAGGGTCTGAAAAAACCTATTAAATGCCCCTTTCAGTGTATTAAAACATGTGACGTTTCCAGCAGCCCCTATTGTATTATAACTGCATTGTACAATGCCTACAAGGGAAATATGAAAAGCGGATACGCATTCGCCGGTAGCAATGCCTACCTTGCCGATAAGATTACTACTGTAAAGGAAGTTTTCAATGACCTTATCTCAGGTTTTCAGGCTGCAATGAACCGTTCTGTTGTGAGCTGAGACCGGAAAGCAAACCCTTAGGGCTCATAGATCATTTTTTTGGTCATTCCTCCGTCAATGATTATGTTGGCTCCGTTCACGAAATTATTAGCCGGATCTGTTAACCACAGGCATGCTTTTGCAATATCATCGGGTTTTCCGACACGGCCCGAAAAATGTTGTTGATGGTCTGACGGTCTCAGACTGTTGTAATCACCCGTTTCGATCCATCCCGGACTGACGCAGTTGACCCTTATGTTGTGATCCGATAATGATGCTGCCAGTGCATGAGTCAGTGAGACTATCCCTCCTTTTGATGCTGCGTAGGCTTCTGAGTTGGGCTCCGACATGAGTGCCCGGGTCGAGGCTATGTTGACAATTACTCCGCCACCATGTCTTTTCATGATCGTGGCGGCTCCTCTGGAGCAAAGAAAGGTGCCCCTCAGGTTGGTGTTGATAACGCTGTCCCATTCCTCCGTCAACAATTCCAATGGCGACTTCCATATTCCAAAGCCGGCGTTGTTAATGAGAACATCCAGCCTGCCATACTCCCTGGAAATCATATTCATAAGTGACTTTACCGAGCCATTGTCTGAAACATCTGTCTGCCTGCTGATGGCAGTTCCTCCTTCTTCATTTATCATCCTGGCACAGCTATCACCGGCTTCTGCATCAATATCAGCTAAAACGACCCTGCCTCCGGCTTCTGCGTAGATTTCGGCTATGCATTTTCCAATGCCACTGCCGCCACCAGTAACAACTATAACCTTTCCTTCATAAAATCTGGTTCCCATCTTATATACTTTCGTTTTGTGAACTCAGCCCTGCGCCAGTCTCCTGGCCATTCCCCTGAAAACTATCGCATGAAACGGCAGTACGGAATACCAGTAGAGCCGTCCCGGTAAGCCCAGGGGCCTGAAGGTAGCTGTCTGGTATAGTATTTTATCTTTTATCCGGAACTCGAGCCATGCCTCCCCGGGAAGTTTCATCTCCGCGTAAAGCAGCAACCTTTTTTCCTCTCTTGAAGCATATAGTACCCTCCAGAAATCAAGTGCATCACCCGGAACTATTTCTGTCATGCTCCTGCGGCCCCTTCGCAGGCCTACGCCTCCGAAGAGCTTGTCGATGAAGCCTCTCATCCGCCATAACCAGTTGACGTAATACCAGCCTGTTTTACCGCCAATTGACCATATTCTGTCAAGTGCGGAATCTGTATCCTTTACCTCTGCGCTCCTTTTATCGTGGTAACAACCGAATGTCGGGACAGTTATAACAGATTCGATACCGTTTTCAAGAGTGCTGCTGGAAAGTGCATCGGTCCAGCTTGATACCACCTCATGCTGTTCAGTTATCCTGAAAGCTGACGTTACTGCCTCTTCGTATGAAAGCAGGTCCACAGCTACTACCTTCTGCAGATTATTTTCACCGCAGATAACCTCAATCTTCATACTGTTGACCAGATTAACTGCAAGCTTGTAAGAAGTTGAAGTAATGAAATAGAGCCAGTATGACGAAAGCTTCGGGGTCATGACCGGCACGACAAAAATCTTCCGCTTCAGATTGCGTACCCGGGCAAAACCAAGTAACATCTCCTTGTACGTAAGAATCTCGGTTCCGCCAATATCAAAACTTCTGTCAAAGGTCACCTCATTAAGGAGAACTCTGGCCAGATACTGAATCACATTCTGGATTGCTATTGGCTGACACTTGGTATTGAGCCATTTAGGTGTTATCATAACCGGCAGCTTCTCTACCAGATCTCGTATGATCTCAAATGATGCACTCCCTGAACCGACAATTATGCCTGCTCTGAGCGTTGTCAGGTGAAATCTGCCCCTTGCCAGAATATCTTCTACAGCCTTCCTCGATGTCAGGTGCCGTGACAGCTTTTCAGTGTTAACTATCCCGCTCAGATAGATCACCTGCCGGGCCTTCGTCTCGTTTATCCTCTCGGTGAAATTCAGTGCCGACTCTCTCTCAAGCGCCTCGAAATCATCCGTTGAGGACGACATGGAGTGTATCAGATAATAGGCCGCATCAATATCATCGGGAATAGCTTTTAATGTCTCCTTCCTGAGAAAATTGGCCTCCACCACCTTAACAAATTGCTCATTATACTTCGAAAGGTCAAACCTTCTTCTGTCACGAACGCAGCACCAGACCTCGTGACCCGATGCCAGAAGCGACGGAAGAAGATTCCTTGCAATGTACCCGTTGGCTCCGGTAAGTAGTATTTTCATGACTGCCCGATAAGAGGCAACCCCAATTCCAGGGTCACCAAAACCAACATTGAAACACGTTTCATTATGTGCGATCTCTTCATATCCCGTTTCTTATTATTTCAATCGCAAGCAGCTCAGTCGGATTAACAAGCTCCAGACTCGTATCTTTTTTCCTTAGACTCAGCGGAATCTCCGTGCATCCCATTATCACCGCCCCAAGGCCCTTCTCCTCGAATTCCCTGATTACACCCCTGAGCAACTCCCGGTTACGGCTGCTTCTTTCATAACGCGGGTTGGCCTTTATCCCCCTGACACCATAAACAGCCTCCATAACAGCCATAATACCAGCCTCCGAAGGCGAATGAATGGTAATACCATATCTCTTACCGGTCTGCTGGTATATCCCGGTACTTGCCGTCCCCGAAGTGGAGAGCAGACCCGCCTCTCTGAAACCCTTTCCTGCCAGATGCCTCACCGTAACCTCTATCATGTCAATAAGCTCAAACGAGTGCCCAACGGCCAGCTTCCTCAGAAAATAGTGGGCAGTGTTGCACGGACAGGCAATAAAATCGACCCCGGCCTGCTTCAGAATGCCGATCGATTCAATAAAATATGTAACGGGTGATTCGCCTTCATGCAGCAGGGCGTCTGTCCTGTCAGGTATCTGCGGGTGGTTATCAATGATTAAACGTAAATGATCCTGGTCGCGATGTGCGGGCGTATTCCTGATAATGTACTGCATCAGCTGTACGGTGGCACTTGGCCCGACCCCTCCGATTATGCCGCATCTCTTGAATATCATTTCATTTCTTTTTCTTTTTCTCTTTCTCTTTCTCTTATTCCGGCTTCACCATAACTATCGCAGCCAATATTATCATATAATACGATAGATCTTCATAATCTTCTCCAGGATCTTCTCAAAATCGATCTGAAGATCTATCAGCTTGCCGGTACTTACATCGAAGACCCATCCGTGAACTTCAAGTCGTCTATCCTTCCAGGCTTTTTGCACGTCAGGTGTTTTGATAACATTGACACATTGCTCAAGCACATTGAGTTCAACAAGTTTTTTATAACGCTGCTCTGTATCAGTAATTTCGTCAAGTACTTCCTGATGTAACCGGTAAACATCCCGTATGTTCCTCAGCCATGGATTCAGCAGACCAAGATCTGCCGGCTGCATGGCTGCCTTTACCGCTCCGCAGTAATAATGTCCGCATACCACCACATGATTAACCTTGAGCTTACTGACAGCATAGTCTATCACCGTCATCGCACTCAGATCGGTATTTGTGACAAGGTTACCGATATTCCGGTGCACAAAGACTTCTCCCGCATTGACTCCCATCAGCTCTTCTGCCGTAACGCGACTGTCAGAGCATCCTATGTAAAGTATGTCAGGCGATTGACCCTGCGTCAGCTTTTGAAAATATTCCGCATCAATCCTGAGTTTTTCCTCAACCCATTTCCGGTTGTTTGCGAAAATCTGCTCAATATCCATATCTATAGCTTCCTGAATGGTATATTCTCAGCTCGCGAAACACTTATTGTAAAACCTGTTATCCTCCCGCGTCTGTCACGCAGGAACCGGTAGGTGCCGCTTCCGCCCGCAACGAATTCATCATAAGCAGTAGGATTGAGCCTGAACGTGTCTCCCGCCTTCCGGTAAACCCAGACTTCATTGTCTCTTAGCTCTATTCTGTAATAGACATCAATCTCTTCGCTGTAATAGGTTCCGGTATAGTTATTTAAATCATTATCAGGTATATATGGCTCCGGACGGGTAGCCTGAAGGGTCGTTCTTTGCTGACGCGGAGGCGTTCCCAGAAATATCTCTGCAATACCTCGTCCAACCCCGCCAGGATTAAAAGATGCGTGATTACTTAGAATTGCTACTGAGAGTCTCTTATCAGGGTAATATGCCAGCCAGGCCCTGTAACCTCCCGTTGATCCACTGTGGGATATCTCTGCTAACCCGTTCCATTCACCAATCATCAGCCCGGCAGCATAATTTGAAGACCTGCCGCTATTTAGCATGCCCGGTTCTATCCTCAGAAGGGCCGTCTCTTTACTGAATATTTCATGTCTCTCCAATAACTGGTTCCACCGTAGAAGATCAGCCGTAGTGGTCAGCAGTCCGCCCGGACCATGAAGGTTCTCGTTCGGCATATTTTTAAGGAACCGACCTTCATTACCCGAATAGGCAATGGCACGGCGGGGAACAATCTCCCTCTGATTATCACGCCACCTGGTGTCTTTCATCCCCAACGGCTCGAAAAGCATCTCCCTCGTAAACTCGGCCAGGCTCTTACCGGATACTCTCTCGGTTATCAATACCAGCATCATGTAGTTCGAATTACTGTACGAATACTGGCTGCCCACACTGAAATTCAGACTCTTCTGCCTGAATATTATATCCCATCCCAACTCCTGGGTATAGACCCTCGTTGTGCGCGGCCACCCGGTAAGCCCGTAAAGCGCCCCCCAGTCCTTTAATCCACTCGTATGGCTCAGCAGATGCCTGATGGTTATCGGTGCTTCATACTGAGGCAACTCGGGAACATATTTCCGTACATCATCAGTAACCGACAGTTTACCCTCCTGTATCAGCAGTAGAATTGCAGCTGCAACGAACTGCTTCGACACCGAACCGGCTTCAAAAATAGTTTCAGTCGTGTTGGGAACCAGGTGTTCCATCTCCGCCAGTCCAAAGGCCTTATTGTAAATAGTTTCACCGTCGCGTGCAATGGCAACAGCTACCCCGGGCATAGCATTGTGATACCTGGAAAACAACTGGTCAATTCTATTTATGGTATCGGCTGTCTGTCCTGCCGATACACTCGTAAGCACCAGAAATAATGTTGCTGTGAACAGAGGAAATCTATTGGTTTTCATAGTAACGATAGTTTAACTTATTATCTTCTTCTATAACCTTCATTTGCGAATATCGGAATTTTTATCCTTGTTCGTCTTTCATCTGATACTCTTCTCGGGGAATAAGCTGAGAATCTCTTCACGGGTCGCCCCGCAAATACCTCTTTCTGTTATCAGCGCCGTTACCAGCCGGGCGGGGGTAATATCGAAGGCATAATTGACAGCCTTGCTTCCTTCAGGCGTCAGCAACACTTTTCTGATATTTCCGTCTTCACAAAGGCCTTCAAGGTATCTAACCTCATCAGCCCCTCTCTCCTCAATGGTAATCTGCCTGATACCATCCTCAATCTCCCAGTCAATCGATGAAGAGGGTAGGGCCACATAAAACGGAACCCCATTGTCATTGGCAGCCAGTGCTTTAAGGTATGTACCGGTCTTGTTCGCCACATCACCTGTAATTGTTGTCCTGTCGGAACCGACAATCACCATGTCAACCATTCTCTGCTGCATCAGATGGCCACCTGCATTGTCAGCAATAACGGTATGCTCAACCCCGTGCTGCCCGAGCTCCCAAGCCGTTAACGACGAACCCTGATTCCTCGGACGGGTCTCATCAACCCATACATGTACCTTAATGCCCTTATCATGCGCCATATATACTGGTGACAGAGCTGTGCCCCAGTCAACAAATGCCAGCCAGCCGGCATTGCAGTGGGTAAGTATGTTAACTGTACCACCTTCTTTTTGTCTGCTCACTTCTTCAATCAGTCCGACACCATATTCTCCAATCATTCTGCAACTTTCTGAATCACTGTCGGCAATTTCATCGGCTCCGGTCCGCGCAATCTCTCTCTTTTCTTCAACTGAAGTGCCTTTAGCCATGCGCGCTATCTGTTCCCCAACCGCCCATGACAGATTTACCGCCGTAGGCCTGGCCGATCTCAGCCTCTCAGCTGCTTCGTTTATATGGTTATCGAACCTGACCGGGTCTTCCGGTGCCTCAAGTGAAGCAAGCCACATGCCGTAAGCGGCAGCAGCCCCGATCAAACCGGCACCTCTCAAATGCATTTCCCGAATAGCCGCTGCCAGTTCGGAAAGACTCCTCAGATCTTCAGTAACGAATTTGTGTGGCAAATGACGCTGGTCAATAATACGGACACTCTTCTCATCATCACCTGCTACCCAGATGGTTCGATAATGCTTTCCGTTAACTTCCATTATTTTTTGCCATCAGGCGGCCTTTCTACGGTTTCAACCCGAACAGGTCTCTGTATGCCTTCCTTACATACTCATCACTCCAACCGTAAAACCTGTCTGCCTCACCCTGGTCGAGCCTGCCGGCTGATCTCCATAACTCCATAGTCTCAATGGTCTTACGGTATACCTCCCGGTGCACAGGTATCAGCTTTTGAGTTATGCCTGAGCCCTGGGCATTGAATACCTTCGTGGTGTTGATGTAGTATCTTGTCGATCCTCGTCTTGAAGGAACCATGACCTTCTTCAGCTCGAGCGCCATATCACAGATATCAGAATTCTTACTTCCATCGGCACTGACAATCTCAGGCAGACTGCCCGAAGGTGTCAGCCACACCGGAACGGGAACAGAAGCAAGAGGAAAGCCTACCATGGCCCACATAGTTGTGAATTCAACCGGTTCACCTTGCTTTACTCCCTGTACAATTACAGAAGCGGCCGAAGAATACCTGTTTATGCAATCCTGATAATAAATGAAGTTCTCCTGATTCTCGTTAAGGTGAAGAAAATCCTGAACCCTCTGGCCTGAATATGAATTATCAAGCGAAAGACACATATTCTCAAGCATATACGGAATACTGAGATTATTGGTGGCTGAAGCCCTGTAAAATAGCTTCTCTGCGGTTTCGAACCTTATGTAGCCCATCCCTGCATTAGCCTCACCTGTGAACGAATAGTTGGTTCTGACTATATATCCATGCGGTGCTACTTTTTTGTCATTGACATCTATCTTTGTCCAGGTGAAATTGTTTGTCTCAAAATAAGCCGCCCCCCCGGAGGCATCAATAACACCGAAATTGGCCTCGATACCTATAGGCTTCGGGTAATCCTTCAAAAACTGCTCGAACTCATCAACCGTTGCACAGCTCATCAGAGCTGCCTTCATCACTACCCCCTCCATGTCTGCCAGACTGGTAGTGTCGTCGGCAGCCTTTAGATTGTAAGAAGCCGAATTCATAATGGCAAACCCGGCGCTGTTAAAGCCTATCCAAACCTCCTTACTGCTGTCATCATTCGAGTTGATGAGCCCTATTGCCGGATACTTCCCTTCATTGAAGTAAACAAGCTTGTTATTCAGTGTGCCGGTATCCCTGTGTTTCCAGAGTATCGGCCTGCCATCGGGAGTGTGCCGCCCCGAAATAACTGCAATGGTGCAGGCTGATGCATTACTGGAATGCAGTATAATGCCCGCAAGAAGTAAAATGGAAAGTTTTTTCATAGCTGAAAGTATATCTGTTTTACAAATGTATCATTTTCGAAGTGCCGGAGAACTATTTTTCCAGATCTTCAAATGATATATTCATCAGGGGATAGTTTTGCCAGCCGGTGAAGTCAAAGTGCCACCACTCGGAAGGATAGGGGGTGAAACCAAAATGCATCATGACACCTGTCAGCAGAGCCCGGTTATTTATCGCCTCCTCAGGCAAATTCATGTATTCGTGATGGGCCCTTTCCGAGAATTCATCAAATTCGGTCGGCATAAGCATTTCATCACCTGTCGCCCGATCGAAAAGCGAAACATCTACGGCACAACCCCGGTTGTGCTTCGACCCATACTTCGGATTGGCAACAAATACAGTGTCGGGATATACCTCGTAAAATCTTACAGTAGCGGAATAGGGCCTGTATGCATCATAGACAAGAACACCGAGACCATGTACCTCAAGTGAGTCGTGAACTCTCTTCAGAGCTTCACCAACGGGCTTGCGAACGTATGCCTTAGGCTTTGTGTATATAACCTCCCCCGTGAAATTATTCTCTGTGGCGTATCTTATGTCAAGCCTGACATCCTCTATGACCTCTTCCAGATCAATCAGTTCCATAGCCTTATCGGATGCCACCTGCTGGCGATACTCCTCAATTGATGTTACGACATGTAGCTCCTGCTCTTTCTGTGTGGTTCCGCCACAACCTGCTATAAGAACTGTGAATAAAATGGCGGTTGACAGACTGATACTGTATTCTGCTACAGTGTCTGATATACCTGAAAACCATTCAACCCTGTTGACTGTTAGCCTGCTTGTACTGGTGCGGAGATGTTTCTTAGTGCTCTTCATTTCCTTCATTTCCTTCATTTTCTTCATTTTCCGGGGGAATCTTTAATGCATCGTACAGAGAAGCCGCTCTTAATGCTGCCGCTGCTCCGGTCGGCATTACTGTAGCCATAATACACACTTCTTGCCCAGGCATCACTCGCAGAACGCTCTGTTGAGGACCACCAGTAGCCATACCGCCTTACATTACTATATGTGCCGTTGGAATTGCGGAAACCCCCGGGAAGGGCAGTAAACCCTGATTCATTAGCGGTTACCGGATTGGGTGACAGCCAGTGCGCAATTCCCGCTTCCTTAAGTTTGTTGCCGGCAATAGCCTCTCCGCCCAGAAACTCAATCAATATGCTCCATTCACCATCACCGGGTACATGCCAGCCGTTAGGACAGAGTTTACCCGTATTTACCGTGTGCCAGTTATAGAGTGCTCCATAAACATCAGAGTTGTTCCCATACCAGGCAAATCCCGGAGTTGTCAGATTCGACCAGCCTGTTGCGTCCGTAACAAGGTCTATTGCGGTTCCGTCGCTGAAGGTTTCAGTCTTAAGGTTTTCTGCCATCCAGACTTGTGTGCCAATCTCTATTGTTTTGTAGTTATTCCCGTCAATATCCGTCACGGTTCCATATGTGAGGGCTGAATTGAAACTTGTCGGGTGAAAGGTGGTGAAAGAAGCATTCAGTCCTGTTGTATCACCCACCGAGTTCTGTGCCTTTATACGGTAATGATATACAGTGCCCGCAGTGAGGCCCAGTATTTCAGTTGTTACATCCTGCCTTTCAGTCCCGCTTACTGTTGCCGGGTCTGCGGTAATCACGTATCCATAGTCAGTGGTAGTACCATATTCAAATGAGACCTGTGTTTCGGTATTGCCCGGCGATACCTTGCCACTGAGGGTAACCGATGTTTCTCTTACCCAGGTGGCCAACCCTGTCTCAACCGAAGGTTTGGACGGTTCCTTGATCGGAGGTGTATCCCCGTTATTATCCTTCTTGCAGGATTGTAAAAACACCACCAGTATCACAAACGAAACAAGCGAAATTAGTATTTGAAGAAGACCCCTTTTCATATTATCCATTAAAGTTTTGAAGAAATTCCATTCGCACAAAGATTATGCCATTTGAAGATATATCCAAGAGACTGACCATATTTTTAAACTCCATTTATTTGCTTTTGTTTCATGTGGTTGTAATACCGGCTCTTATTGAGCAAGTCTTAGTCTGAAACTTATCAGGTAGATTTCTCCTTCCCACCTCGTTTCCATGGTATTGGTATCGGCCGGCTGTAGCCTCCCATAAGACTTGCAATGGTCTTCGTCCTTGGGAATTGCTCAAGTATTATCTTGAGTATTACTGTTATAGGCACAGCCATAATCAGGCCGGGAATACCCCAGATGTAACCCCATAACATAAGCATTATAAGCACGGTTACTATGTTTATTGCAAATGTCTTCCCCATCATAACCGGTTCCAGAACACTGCCCAGTAATAACTGAATTGACAATACCGAAAGTATGAAGAACAGCAGAGTGCCACCCGAACCCAGCTCAATCAGGGCAAATAACGATACCAGAATAAACGCTGTAATCGAACCTACTACCTGTATGAAATTCAGAATGAAGGTTAATAGTCCCCACAGTACCGGAAAACTAATGCCAAAAAGATAGCACAAAACGCCCACAAGTACACCGGTAAGCAGACTGATGAAGATTTTTACCTTCACAAACTTAAGTACTTCATGCTCTATCTTGACGAAAGTCCTTATGGATGAATATCTTGAAACAAAAAGGGTCTTGTTCAGAACTATCTGAAAATTGATCGACTCAGCCAGCAGCAGTAAAGTGAAAAACACGGTCATCAGTATCATCGAAAGTGTGTCTCCGATATAGTTTATGGTTGTGTTGAAACTACTGAATGCACTGTTGCTCATTATGTAGTGCATAAATATATTCTCCCCCTCAATGCGCTCTATTCCAAAGAAATCTTCAACCGAAATGACCATGTTCGTCAGTTTTGATTCAGCCACTTCGGTAAAATTCCCTTCATTCGAAACCACTCCATTGATGGCCAGACGTACCAGTTCACTGCCTGCCTTCATTATGCCTATGAAAAGGATAATAATGACAATTACTCTCACAGCCTTTGGAATCTTGTTTTTGTGGAACCACCGCATCATCGGAAGAAAGAGCAGGGTGATGAACATTGCAAATACCAACGGCACAAAAATGAACGACAGCATCTTCAGCAGGTATATCACCAGCGGAATCACAATCATCAGCAAAAGGGTGTTGGTGGTCTTCTGATCTTTCATGGCGCTACGGAATTGTTCTACAAAATTAGTAATATTCCGCGGTATTACGTTGACGGATTTTTATTGTTTAGTCGTCGTCATCCAATTCAAAAATTTCATTAACGGTTTTGTTGAAGACAGCCGCCAGCTTTAATGCCAGTACCGTCGAAGGATCGTATCTGGTATTCTCAATCGAGTTGATAGTCTGGCGGGAAACGTACAAGCTACCTTCCAGCCGGACCTTTAGTGCGCTGCGGTTTGGTTTGCTTCAACAGTTTCTGAACCTCCTTCGCGTTGAGGGCATAGTCATACATGCGCATAGAAGCCATAAATCCAGCGAAGTTCTCACCTGTATCGGATGCTCCAACAATAATCTTTGCATTCTCAATAGCCGATGCCAGTGTCATTATCTGGTAGTTGTCAGGTACTCCGTTGACATAAACCTGTTGCAGCACCCCGTCAAAGGTAACCACTATGTGATGCCACTCGTTCTCTGCCGGAACATTCCTGTAACGCATGTCGAAATGCCCGTCGAGATGAGCCATTGCCCCATAGTTACCACTGTTATAGAACAATGCATTGTATGAGGTCGCAAGCCTCCATGCCCTCCTGTCACACCACGAAACCAGGCAACCGCCTTCCCGGCCTACCTTCGGATTCTTCACCCAGGTAGCAACGGTGAATGAGCCATTCCAGGCAAGTGTTGCCGGAACCGGAACGCCATCAAGGGTCAGCGCTCCCTTTACAAACTCAATCGCCTTGATCCCTTCCTCTTTATCCCATCCAACACTCACTTCTCCGCTCTTTACGAAGGAACCACCGGCTGACCCGATGTTCGGAAGAGCCGTTAGCGGATCATCATACTTTACCCTGCTGAGGTCAAACCCCGCCAGCAGCGATCGTGAGCTCCTTACCGACGGTCCTTCTGCTGAGGACTTGTTTACAAGGTTCAGCGGAATCTCAAACAGCGAACTATATGCCTTTATGTTCCAGACAGCTGCAAATAAACCCGTCTTTTCTGTTGCAAGCACCGTAAGCTTCAGATATCGGGCCATAACGTCGTTCTCGTCAATCATCGGACTGCCGGAGGTGCGGTTGGCAGACCTGTCGGCATACATCTTCCAGTTTTTCCCGTCAGTCGAATGGTGCAGGGTGTACTGGTAATAGTAGCTTGCAAATTCAAATTGGGTCATCACCCTCTTTACAGGCTTCACAGAGCCCAGATCAATCGTCAGTGCCTGCGGCAGACTGTTGTCTGATGCCTTCCACATGGTTGCGTTGTTGTCGTCGGTGGCATATGCAGGGGAATAGACGTAGTCATGGTCAGGAGTCTTCAGATGATAGTACGATGATGCCGTGGCCTTGGCCAGATAGGCTATATCTTCGGGTAAGGCTGCCCTGACAAAATCTGCAATCCCGCGGTGCGAGGGTATCACCTTACGTATCGTACTGTCGTTTTCAAAGATGAGACTGTCTATGGCAACTTGCCGGGCCAAGCCTCCCCGTGTCATAGGGTAGTCGTGGCGGTGATAGGCAATATAGTAATCGTCGCCGTTCTTCAGTACTGAATGGTGACCCGGTCCGTGTACCGATTTGTCTTCATTTGTACTTAGTATCGGGTTGTTGGCGCCGGGTGTGAACGGTCCGTACGGATTGTCTGCATATGAATATCTTACGTTATATGTCTCATCGTGGCACGAGGCGCTTGAGTACATCAGTATGTACTTGCCGTTCCTCTTAAGCATAAAGGGAGCTTCAAAGGGCTCTGGAGTCTGCTCAAGGGGAATGTTCTCACCGGTGAGCATCCTGTCCATCGTTCTTTTGTCAAGTTCGCCAACGGCAAATCCACCGTTGTAGTGAACCCAGGTTCCCCAGTAACCGTATATTTTGCCGTCGTCATCCCTGAAGAACTGTGCGTCAAGCGACGGGAAGCCCCTGCGGGGAAAATTAGTCGGTATAACCGGCGTGTCATCTTCATGCAGCTTTGTCCACGGACCGTAAGGTTGGTCCGATACGTAGCCGTAAATTTTACAGCCGGCCTGACAATTTCCGAAATAGAGGTAGTAGCGGCCATCGTCTCCGACCTGAATGTCGGGTGCCCAGAAATTTCTCAGATTGACCGATTCAAGAGAGGGTATGTCCATGGTATGATTGTACCAGTTTTTAAAGTCGCGGCTGTACCAGATGGTCGGTGCCCCCGATGCCAGCATCTCATTGTCGGTAGTGGCATATATATAGTAGATATCGCCAAACTTCACAATTGTCGGGTCGGCAAACCATCCCGGCAGAAGGGGATTCATGGCTCCGGGAGTGTTTGGCCTCACTCCGTCCTGAGCACTCATTGCACTTATTGTTAAGAACAGAATCAGGCAAAGACTAATAACTCTATTTCTCATCTCTCTGTGGTTAATGTGTGGTTATATCTGCTTTAAATAAAACTTCTTAACCCGGCTGACCGGTAAGGGGCCGTAGCTTACTGCCTTATGACTGAGTCATCAGGGGTGGTACCCGAAAGTTTGAACTTATAGGGCCATTGTTCTTCCATAGTCTCACCAGAAGCAGCACCGCGTCTCGCAGGTACCGGCCAGTGTTCCGTTGGTGCACCGCTCACTACAAGCCACAGATATTCAGTCTCTTTTGGAACCCTGAATGTTGCTTTCCCCTGAGCGTCCCTCAGAATGTCACCGTAAACACGGCTTCCGTCTTTCAGGTATGCAACAAAGCCGTAGCGCCATCCTGCTTTGTCTGTATTGACGGCATTGTAACCCCCGGTTCCCGCAATACCCTCGAACTGCAATCTTACCCTGGTGCCGGCCTTCGGAATATTTAGCCTGATACCATTATAACCGTAATTCTGCGGACAGTTTTCGGGCGGTATACGGTACCAGCCATCACTATCAGCTATCAGCGATGTATGGTGCTGGTTGGCATAGGGCGCTGCCACCTCCCTGATGCGTGGCAAATCCCACGTGATGAACCTGCGGCAGGCATCAAACATTTCGTCGTTGAACTGCTCCTGCGTGAGCGAATACATTCGCTTATAAGTCATTACAGGGTCTTCGTCGGTCCTTGTCTCACGGCTCAGCCTGCCATAATAGTCGATGCCGCGCTTGTAAGACCAGTACTCCAGTACATACGGTGAGTGATACATGTTGGTCGAATGCAGGAACGCGAAATGGGTCTTCTTCATAAAGTCAACCAGATGGTAGTTTTCGAAGGTCATCCATTCAGGATAAACCTGCCACAGGTGATACTGTGCTGCCATCTCTGAAATCGCTCCCCGCGGACCGGTGCCCGCATCAATCCTTGAAATGTACTGAAATGCATGAACCATCTCATGAGCCATCACAGCATAAGGAGCCCTCCGTACTCTCGACGATGGTGTCCACATAATACCCACCTTCTCTTCAGAGCCACCGCCGAAAGCCGTTCCGCCATCACCCCCGTAAACATATACCAGCATCTTGTATTTATCAGTCAGCGACATGCCCTTCTCGGTAAACTTCATCACATCTATATAGTAGTTGTAGAATCGTTCGCATTCGTCGAGGATGGCTTTTGCATCGAACCGCTTGTTCTCAGCGGGGTCTTTAAGGGGATCGCTTCCATATTCCTTATGCCAGAATACCGCAATGTTGGCTGACTGTATCATGCGGCTGAAACTGTAATCGCTCTCGTCGTCGTTGTAGTCATTGCCTTCCGGAACGCGATTAACCCTCTCAGGGATGTATAGTTCCTTTTCAGTGGCCATGGTTGCCGCGATTGCTGCGTCAGGCTCTTCTGCTATTATGGTTGCCTCATCGGCGATTTCCCCGGATATAACGATGCCTGCCTGAATACCGGCTGTCTGTGACCTTCCTGTGGTACTGTCTGTTGCAGAGGCACTTGCGAAAGTTGCGCAGCATAGTGTCAGCAATGCAATTACTCTGATTTTCATATTTGCAGGTTTTATTGTTCTGGTATTATAAGCGTAAAAATAACACTTAAATTTTTAATTCTAATATATTCAATACAAAAAAAGGCACGGAATGATTCCCGTGCCGTCTGAGGTGTATACAGTGGATACCGACTTGAATCCGGTTTAATCAAGCCATCCTGCGATCAGCGGCAGCCGAACGAATTTCCCGGGCCCCGTTTACCGGAACCGAGCCACTGTCGAGCTCGTTTGGTTCCTGCGGTCGCGAACTCGCTTTGCTCGGCTCGGTTCGGCTCGGCTCGGCTCGATTCGGCTCGGTTCGGATCAGTTCGGTTCGATTCGGCTCGGTTCGATTCGGCTCGGTTCGATTCGGCTCGGTTCCTCATACCGTTCACCGTTCCCCGTTCCAATTATTTCATGTCAAAGCGGTCAAGGTTCATTACCTTGTTCCATGCTGCCACAAAATCCTTTACAAACTTTTTACCGGCGTCAGCACTGCCGTAAACCTCGGCAATTGCCCTGAGCTCTGAGTTTGAACCAAAAATCAGGTCGACTCGCGTTGCTGTCCATTTCAGCTTGCCTGTCTTGTGGTCATGGCCTTCGAACAGCTCACCCGACTTCTTTGCGGGCTTCCATTTAGTGCTCATATCCAGCAGGTTCACGAAAAAGTCGTTTGTCAGTACTTCGGGCTTTTTTGTAAATACCCCATGTGCAGAGTTGTCATGGTTAGTGTTGAGCACACGCATTCCACCCACCAGAACTGTCATCTCAGGCGCGGTAAGCTTCAGCAATTGAGCTTTGTCAATCAGCATCTCCTCTGTCCGTATGGCGTATTTTTTCTTCAGGTAATTCCTGAATCCGTCGGCAACCGGCTCAAGAACAGCAAACGATTCTAAGTCGGTTTGATCCTGTGAGGCATCCATACGCCCGGGAGCAAAGGGAACGGTTATCTTATGGCCTGCATCCCTGGCAGCTTTTTCAACACCAGCACATCCTGCAAGTACAATCAGATCGGCAAGTGATACCTTTTTGTTGCCCTTTTGAGTTTTGTTAAACTCTTTCTGGATTGCTTCTAGCTGCTTTAGTATCTTTGCCAGGCGGCCCGGATTGTTCACCTCCCATTCTTTCTGTGGTGCCAGCCTTATTCGCGCACCGTTCGCGCCGCCACGTTTGTCGGAACCACGGAATGTCGATGCCGATGCCCATGCTGTAGATACCAGCTCCGAAACTGTTAGTCCCGATTTTAGTATTGTTGCCTTAAGTGCGGAAATATCCTTCTCACCAATCAGTTCATGGTCGACAGCCGGTATCGGGTCCTGCCATATCAGCTCTTCTTTCGGGACCTCAGGTCCCAGGTAGCATGCAAGCGGACCCATATCGCGGTGTGTAAGTTTGAACCAGGCGCGGGCGAAAGCATCGACAAACTCAAGCGGGTGCTCATGGAATCGTCTTGATATCTTTTCATAAACAGGGTCGAATCGCAGCGAAAGGTCAGTTGTCAGCATTGTTGGAGCATGCTTTTTTGACTGATCGTGTGCATCGGGCATAGCCTTGTCGGCATTCCTGGCCACCCACTGGTGGGCTCCGGCCGGACTCTTCATAAGCTCCCATTCAAACCTGAACAGGTTGTCAAAAAAGTAAAAACTCCACTTGGCCGGAGTTTGTGTCCATATTACCTCCAGCCCGCTGGTGATGGTGTCGCCACCTTTTCCGGTGCCATGTCTGCTCTTCCACCCGAGTCCCTGATCTTCGATTCCTGCTGCCTCGGGTTCCGGTCCGAGAAGCGCTGCATCTCCCGCTCCGTGACATTTCCCGAAGGTATGTCCACCGGCTATTAGCGCAACAGTCTCTTCGTCGTTCATTGCCATGCGGGCAAATGTCTCGCGGATGTCCTTCGCGGCTGCCAGCGGATCAGGATTCCCATCGGGCCCTTCAGGATTCACGTAGATCAGTCCCATCTGCACTGCAGCAAGGGGATTTTCCAGATCCCTGGAATGCATATCTCCGTCTGCATCATCGTCAGAAACAACTACAGCGCCTTTCTTTTCTTCACCTTCCGATCCGTGTGCATAGCGGATATCACCACCCAGCCACTCGGTTTCAGCCCCCCAGTAAACATCCTCCTCGGGCTCCCATACATCTGCACGGCCACCGGCAAATCCAAAGGTCTTGAACCCCATTGACTCCAGAGCAACGTTGCCTGCCAGTATTATCAGGTCGGCCCACGATATCTTGCGGCCATATTTCTGCTTTAGCGGCCAGAGAAGTCTGCGTGCCTTGTCGAGATTGACATTGTCGGGCCAGCTGTTAAGGGGGGCAAAGCGCTGCTGGCCTCTGCCACCGCCACCGCGACCATCACCTGTGCGATAGGTTCCAGCACTGTGCCAGGCCATGCGTATAAAAAATGGTCCGTAATGCCCGAAATCGGCCGGCCACCACTCCTGTGAGTTGGTCATTAGCTTGTGAAGATCCTCTTTTAATGCCTTGTAATTGAGGCTTTTAAACTCTTTTGCATAGTCGAAATCTTCACCCATTGGGTTTGATAGTGATGAGTGCTGGCGAAGTATGTTCAGTTTCAGCTGGTTTGGCCACCAGTCGCGGTTCTTCGTTCCTGCGCCTCCTGCACGCCCAAATGATCCGTGTTTGCCGGTTGCTCCGGTAACCGGACACTTACTGATTTTTCCCTTTTTCTTTTCCATATTATATGTGCTTTATGTTAATTACCGAGTAATCCAGCCCGCACCGTCACTTAGCAGATTAAATGTGGGCAATGGCTTCTGCTTCAATCATGCAATCGTAATGCAATTTTTCGGAAGGCACAACACACCTGGCAGGTTTGTGTTCCCCGAAAAACTGACCATATAGTTCATTTACTTTGCCCCATAGTTCAACATTCGGAATATAAATTCGCATTTGAATGACCTTTTCTTTGGAACTTCCTGCAGCTAGCAGTATCTGTTCAATTTTTTTCAATACCAGCAGGGTCTGGGCTTCAATTCCTTCAGGGATAGTTTGGGTTTGTGGGTCAACCGGTAACTGCCCTGAAATATACAATACTCCGTTGTGCTCGATGCAGTGTGAATAGTGCCCTTTTGCAGGGGGAATATTCGGGGTCTCTATGATTTTCATCGTTTTGGACTTAGTTTTTGAAAATTTGCTGCTTTGATTCCAAGCTATACTTTGATTTTGCTCTGGATAAATTTACAATATTTTGGGCTGTTCAACTAATTGAAACATCGACTAAGTATGCTGTTGTACATATTTTTTAATTATCACGTCTATCTCTTTTGCAAGACTGAAATCTTTTTCCGTTATCCCATCTGAATCATGAGTACTAAGGGCTATGGTTACTTTGTTGTAGCTATTCTCCCAGTTTGGATGATGGTCTATTTTTTCAGCAACTAAGGCTACAGATGTCATAAATGAAAATGCTTCCACAAAATTGCTAAACATAATCTCGCGTTGAATAAACTTGCCTTTAAGAACCCAGTTGCTTTCCAACTGCTTCATTCTTTGATGAATCTCCCGATCGTTGAGCTTTGTCATGTTCTGTCGTATTTATAGTTAAAGTGATCCTGAACTCTTCTTTGACTCTCACCTGCTAAACCATAAAACAAATGCATCAGCATTATGTTTTCTCAGGCTCCTTCACCCCAGGCAAGGAATATCATCTCCATTGGCTTTTCAGAGTCGGTCCAGAATACGTGATCAAGTCCCGGGGCTATATAGTATGCCTCATTTTCTTCTACCCTGAGTGTGTCCTTGCCAATTTTGGCAAACCCCATACCTTTTATTATAATGAAATACTGGGGGAACGGATTGGTGTCGCCTGGTTCATTAACTTGCTGTCCCCTGTTTATTTGATACCAGGCGCTGCGTACTCCTATTTGATCGGTCATTTGATAGAATAGTGGTATTGCATGACCTCCATGCACAATTCTGGAGTTCTCTTTAGACAATATAACTTTATCATTCAGTGAGGGGTTAAAAAACCTTTGAACAAAAAATAGCAGGTCATTCATGGGGTTGTCAGTTACAGGCTTATGAAACTCAAAGTCTAAGGGTGTTGAGTCAGACATATTGGCTCTTCCCATAGATGTAAAACCTGTTATCTCTCCGCGGATTATTTTATTGTAATGCTCTAATGATGATTTAAATGTAAAATTTGCATCAGCATTTAGACTGTCATACACCTGAAACTGCCTGTCGCTGATTATTATGTGATTCGAAATTTCACTGTCAGTAATTGTGAAATTGACAATCGCATGGTAGTCTTTATCTATCTTTTTGACAAACGGATCTCCAAGACAGGTCAGAGCCTCATCCATGTTTATGTCCTGCTTTACCTCCTTTGATTGACCACTTTGCTCATTTCTACAACTTATATGTGTAGAAATTATTAATAAGAAAAGCACTATCCCTTCAAACATTCGCCCGGGATTGGATCTTCTTATTTTCCTGATCAAAATATGATTTTTCGGGCTTGTAATATAGCGACCGTGATTTTGACTGATATGGCGTTCCATAAGTTCTTTTTTTCTAAAAATACGCAAAAAAAAAGGTCCGGACATCACACCCGAACCTTTCTTTCTTATCAGTTTAAAGATTAATTATCATACTCTTCTTCAAAGGCTTCAATTATATACTCAATCTTTTCCCAGATTAAATCTGCCAGGTCACTATTTCCATCAGGGTCCTCAGGGTATATTTCAATAATACCGTTACCGTTACCGTCCATGGCAGATGTAATATCAATACCCCCATCAGCATAGTTAAATAATGATGTCAGATCAAATGACACGGTCAATACTGCTCTGCTGGCTTCGTCAAGATATACAAGGTCATCAAATTCAATTTCAACCTCAAATTCTTCATTCGTCCAGAAAATGAATGGCGTTCCATCAATTGTGCCCTTAATCAATATTGATTTACCATACATTTCAGAGATTGAGTTTTCACTTTCACTAAATTCAAATTCAATTTCTTCGTAAGCAGCTGAAGGTAGCTCCACATTGTTAACAATGAAAGTTTCGAGGGAATTGCCATTCTTCACAAGATCTATCTCAAATGGACCTTCTAGCTCTATGTCGGTCGCAAATGAATCAGTTGCAAACAATGGGTCGTCGTCGTCAAATTCTATTTCAATTTCTTCAATGTTGATTTTAAAGCTCTCAATAACAACATCAACAGCACTAATGCTTTTTACGGGTGTTGTTTTAGTCGTTTGATAATTTGCTTCAAACTTAATGGTCGCCAGACTATTCTTATCATCCTTATTGCATGATGACAAAAATACCGCCAGAGATATTATCATTAAGACCTTAAATAGATTTACAGTTTTCATAATAGTAGTATTTAATTAAACATAGCATTACTTAGTATCTACTGGTAAGACGCAGGATTTCTAAAAGGTGGTAAAAGAATAATGATTTTTCACAATTATTTATTAAACCTGTATGAGAATGATATATTAAAGCTGGCAGCAAGGTTCCTGGTTTTCTTAAAATGGCTGGGGGTGATGTCATTACCCTCAAAGATATTAACAAGGTCGTAGCTGACTCTGAAGCCTGGCTTAAATATGACTTTGTTCTTTAAAGCAATATTAAATTGATAGCCGGCAAGTAATCCGTAATCAAGATCGCTATAACTATCCTCGACGCTGAACCTGGTTTTGGCTTGCTTCTCTTCGGCCATCGTTAATCTCGCAAAATAACCACCAACAATTGCCTGGCCCTGAAACCTGTCAATTTCCCAGAAATAGAATGCCTGAAGTTTTAAGTAATCAAGATTGATACTTCTGTCCACAAAACTTGCGTTTATATACTGCTGGTAGTTCTGTCCATTTCCCGATTTCCAGAGAAACTCCAATCCAAACAGATACCGGTTATTTAATTCAATTGATGATGTTACCCCCATATCCTGATGGAAGGTCGGCAGTGTATTGCCTAATTTTTTGGGGTTTAAACCATTAAAAGTTTCATGGTTTAATAGCCAGGTGTTTTTGTAACCATAAACCAAACCAACCTCTGCAACTCTGAAAGATAAGCCCGAAGATTCAATGGGCTCAGAAATAATGCTGACTTCCGTTTCTATCAACTTGGTTAGAATGGCATTCCTGCTGGTTAAAATAATATCAGTATCAAATGGTAAATTTTTTATTCCATGTAAGACCGGCTTCTCTTTGCTCAAAACAGTATCTTCCAAATCTTTGCTTGCAATAATTGGTGCTAACTCATTGCCGGATAATGATGCTGATAGATTTCTATTTGATTTATCTACAGGGGGTATTTCATTTATAATCATTTGGGCTACTTTCACCTTTTCCATGGGCTCTGTCACATGGCTCGTATCATCTGATATTAATTCTTTCTTTTCATCATTCTCTTCACTTAACTCTGAAATGATGGTTGGAGGACTTGCCTTCTCAACAAAGTATCTGATTGGCAGTAACATAATTAGAATAATAGCTGCTGCCGCAGCGAGTATCATCAGGTATCTGGTTGGAACCATGCTGCCTTTTTGGGGCATAATCTCATCGAGTTTGACAGAGATATTATCCCAGGTCTCAATAAAATCGAGCTCATCCTGTATTTCGTTCCATACAGCAGCTTCTTCCTCAACATTAACCTGCTGAAGCCACTTGTTATACTCTATGTCAAACCTGCTTTTTGTCATTGCTTGCTGAGTTCATATTCGTAAAGCCATTTTTTTAACAGATTCCTTGCCCTTTTATATTGCGACTTTGAAGTCCCCTCAGTAATGCTCAGCTTTTCAGCGATTTCTTTATGGGGCAGCCCTTCTACTGCAAAAAGATTGAATACGACCCTTGCCCCGTCAGGGAGCTGCTTAACGTAAAGAAGAATTGTGTCACTTGTGAGGTCCTGTAATGTGAAACTTCCCCTCTCTTCTTCGTCTGGCTCATCAGGGAGCTCATCCTGAAATATGAGCCTTTTTCTTTTTCTGAAGTAATCGATGGCAGTGTTGGTAACGATTCGTCTTATCCAGCCTTCCAGAGAATTTTTAGAGTTGAAATCTTCGAGATTTGTAAATACTTTTATAAAGGCTTCCTGAAGAATATCCTTTGCCTCGTCTCTGTCACCACTATATGAAAGACAAATCTGGAACATAGTCTTGAAGTATGTTTGGTAGAGCTGTTTTTGTGACCTTCTGTCATTTTCAAGGCAACCTCTCAACAATTCTGATTCTTGATCACGGATATTCCTAATCACTGATTTTGCCTATTCATTTATTGTTAAAATGGTTGACACCTCCATTCTGCTGAAAATAGTGCTGTAGATTTGACTATTTACATACTTGCTTAAAAATATATACTCTTCATCGTCAATCAATCCAATGAATGCATCATTCAATATTGCAGGCGTAATTACTGAAAACCAATAGGATGGATTGATTTGCAGATTTCCTGCATTGACAATGTTTTTATCAAGAACTACACCTAAGCCACCATTTTTATTCTTCCCGAGAATTTGAAAGGTTAACGGGTCGTTTACTACGATAACAATATGTTTCGTGCTGCCATTATAATTGAATTTCCCTTTCATTATTATGCAGGGGAATATCTCCTCAAGGTAATCCTCAATAATGGCCCCTAAATCTTCCTGTAATATTCTCAGGTCATCTTCTGTTTCAAAATTTTCAAGCCAGTCAAGCAGGTCATCAATTATATCACCTTCCTCCGCATCGGGCTGAAAGATTAAGGAAAATGATATAGGGTTATAAAAACCTTGCGGAATGTCAAGTTTTTCAGTGGCAATGGGTAGTGTTGGTTTTAATACAAAAAGTTTACCCTGGTCAAAATCCCTCGTTAAAAAAACATCATCACCCTGTTCTCTATAGCCACGTATATCAATGGAATTTAATCCTAAACCAATCTCGTCAATAGTTATTGACCCATTGAGTATTGGCTCGTTCATAATCGAGAAATTCAATTTAAACTCAACCGGGAGAGTGTACTCCTTTTTTTCGCAGCCACCAATCAGGATGAATAGCAGCATAAAAAGTATGGCTGGCCATTTATTATACTGACTTTTCATAATATCTCTAAATTTACACCATTCATCATTCATAAATAAGACGTGTAATTTATGCTAAAGTTGTAATTTTTTGGAATATTTTTTTAATTCCGCTCCGACCAATACAATATTCCAAACGCGTTAGGTGGCGTTAGACCTCATGCTTATTCTGTAACTCCCCCCTCTTCCCCTTCTGATCACTAAATAATAATATAATTGCTAGAGGTGTATCTGTTAGTGATGGGGCTATGCAATTCACCCGGATTTTTGGAGCATACTCTGCTGCCAAAGCTTTCGTCAGACCTTCAATTATTCTTTTGGTTATAGTCCATAAGATATATTGATGATTTCAAAAACATTATTTTTCCCGGCTTGTTTCAAAATGAATTTGTCTCCAACCTTTTTATTCAGTAAGACCTTTGCAATGGGTGATAAAAAGGAGACTTTTCCCTTGGAAATATCTGTTTCATCGACTCCGACAATTTGAAAAGTCTGAATATTCTTTGATGATTCTGTTATGAAAGTTATTGTTGCTCCGAATCTTACTTCGTTTTGTGGTTGCTCGTTTAGATTAACTATTTTGGCTTCAGCTATCCTGTTTTCCAATAGTTGTAATTTTGCATTAATATAGTTTGACGCTATTCTTTTCTCATTCTCGCTGGCATTGGTCAGATTGTTTTTTTCATTGATCAGCATCTGTTTTTCAGCCAATAGTTGATTTATTCCATTTGGGGTCACAAAGTTTGCCACTCCTTCTGGTAAATATGCCCTGGGTGGTACAATGGGGTTTTCTTCCTGGTCATCTTCTTTTACAAATCCTCTGCTCATATCTAAGTAATTTGAGTCGTAGTTTTCCTCTTAAGTAATATGAATCTGAGTCATATGTCTCTTTTAATTGTTAAAGCTCGGTGGTATCCCCCCAGGTTTTATGATGGCGTATCCTTTCGCATTATGTAAAAATCAATTGCAATTTTTGTCCATGTTTCCATTTCACCATAATACTCAACTAAATCAGTTTTTTCTATCCATACGGCTGTCATTTTATCCGTTTCACTAATGACAATATCTTTAGTTGATACATGGATATCATATAATAACCCTAAATGAACACTGCTAACCGAAATTGAATCATCATTGATAAAGCCAATAAATTCTATATCCTCTATAAAACAACCATTTAGGAGTTTAATCTCTTCAAATAATTCTCTCTTTAATTCATTAATCAGGTACTCTGCATCAGGTTCATTTGATGCGCCAGGATTCATATGCCCACCTACTCCCAAATGAAGCTTATTGTGTAATCTTTTCTCTGTCTGTCCTGATGTCCTCTTGAATAAGTAAAATGATTCTCTGTTTGAGATAATTGCATATGGAATTATTTGCTTAAAGAAAGGGTCCTCTTCAAGGTTGCTCCTTCTTCGAAACAGGCCATGCTGAACAATCCTGTTCAAAACATCGCTGCCTCCCCTTATTAACCCTGTTCCTTTATAGGTTAATATTTTCCAAAGGTCATCTGTTGGAATAGCAAATACCGATTCTTCCAAAGTTGTGCTGGTTATACACACATATTCCTTCTTATCGGAGGATGTGGATCATAATCTTCTACAATAAAGTCTTCTATTGTCAACTGATCAAAAGGCTTCTTTGCAATATGTAATTTAGGGAGTGGCCTGGGCTCTCTTGACATTTGCTCCAGAATTGCGGTTATATGATCGTATTTTTCTTCATTTCCGTCACTGGGAGCATTCTTATTAACCCAATCAACTACTTCTAAATAATCTTCTCGTTGAGAAACATTTCTTATTCTTTGTTGCACTTCCTTGATATTGCTTCTGTACCATTGAGTTCTCTTTCCAATACTGGTATAAAAATGTGCATCGCCAAATGTGTGGATAAATGTTTTTGGAACCATACCCGCTTCTTGTGCAATTACCTGGGTAAGCGCAGCATAACTGGCTATATTGAATGGAACACCTAAAAACTGGTCACAACTTCTCTGGTATAGCTGTAATTCTAACTCTCCCTCTTCATTCGCAGTTGCCTGATATAGAACATGACATGGAGGTAATGACATGTTTGGAGTATCTCCGGGATTCCATGAATCAACAATATGCTTTTTCCCGGTTGGTTTCTTTCTCAAACCTTCAATCATTTTTCCAAGCTGGTCTATCTCAACAAAAGTCCCTTTGTCATGATCATAATATTCCCATCTTCTCCATTGTTTTCCATATATTGGTCCGGCATCTCCCCATCTTTGAGCAAATTCAGCATCTTCTTTTATCCTCTGACCATATTCAGCCATAGCTTTGTCCCAGTCAGGAGAATATTTTACAAGACCTTCAGGAAATATTCCTTCTTTAATCATCCCCGGAAGATTATCCTGAAAGGCATCAGGCCTCCATATAGGACAGTTGTTGTCTTCAAGATATTTAGTGTTTGTATCACCCCTTAAGAACCATATTGTTTCATGAAACATAGATCCGGTGAACATTTTTTTTGTAGTTAAAAGGGGATACCCTTCTCTGAGATCATATTCGTTTTGATAACCAAATAAAGAGATAATTCCAGAACCCTTGCTTCCTCCTTTGAAATTTGAACGATTAGAAGTCAGAATCGCTTTGGAATGATCTAAATACTGTTGAGCCATTTTTTTATTCTTTTTTAGATTATTTCAGGTTATTTAGTTATCAAAAGTAGCTTTTATTTATAATGATTGCCAAATTCTGATGGGCCCGGTATTTGAATAATTATTAACAAAAGGATTTATTTGCTTTTTAAGGTGACATCCACGTAAACCGAATGACGTCCGTAGGTTTCATAAAATGGTTTAAAAACTACTCCGTCAATAGTAAATTCCAGCTTCTCACGATCACCTGATATCGATTTGCTGATATCTTCTGCATCCAATGTTACCTTTCTCCATTCTGTCATGGGCTCAGACTCCTGAGCTACCAGCAGAACAGGTCCGTAAAACAAACTGGCAATATTTTGCTGATCCATAACCGGTTCCAGATAAAACTTAAATGGCATATGCAATTCAACCGTATCACCGTCTTTCCATTTACGTTTTAAAGTAAGATAGCTTCCCGGTACAGCCTTTACCTTTTTCGCTTTACCATTTATCTTAACAAAAAAGCCCTCGGTTGCCCAATGTGGTACACGTACATTAATGGCAAACCTGCCATTACCCATTACGGTTAACAGAGTCTGGTCTTCTTTTGGATAAGCAGTTGTCTGCGATACAGTTACATTCTTATCAGTCCAGTTTAAAATTGACGGCACATAAAGATTCACATACAAAGCCTTATTGTCGGTACTTTTGAAATAAATTGAGTTTTGGAGTTTTGTACTACTCTCAAGAGCCGTACCATTACAACAGGTAAAACCGGTCATATTGGGATTGCCAAACTGTTTCACTGAGCCTGGCCTCAGGGGAACATGATAGGTGTTTGCAGGGGTGTGCTCTGCAACAGACGCGAGAATGTGATTGTAAAGTCCACGCTCGTAATAATCCATATACTCAGCACGCTGATCAAAGAGAAACAAGCCTCTGGTTAATTTCAGCATATTATATGTAGCACAGGTTTCGTTCTGACCACCGGCTGCAAAGCCGTTCTCATACAGTGTTGCCGGCTGGGCGGTGAAGCATTCCGCATTATTGGGGTTACGGGCTCCTGCAACTCCTCCGATACTGTACATATAATCATTAGTAGCCATGTCCCAGAAATTATCAGCTATATGATAATATTCCGGCGAATATGAATCGCGATAAATTTCAAGTGCCCCGATTATCTGAGGTATGTGCTGATTGGAGTGTAAAGAACGGAACATGTCTACATTCCTTGCCAACCCGTGAGAATGGTCAGCATCACCATAGAACATCCTTATGTTATCAAATAATTTTGCAGCTTCCAGATAAGCAGGCTCGCTGGTCAGTCGGTACAGTCTTGCCATGGCATCATTCATTCCACCATACTCTCCCGCAATGTAGCGGTTCCACATACTAATAAGGGTCTGTGTTGGTAACTGGCTCAAACGGGCATTTACCCAGGTTCCCATACCTTTTACTATCTCCAGCGCCTTTTCATTGCCGCTGATCTCATAAATATCCATCAACCCGGCCAGTATTTTGTGCAGGGTATAGTATGGTGCCCATATTTGAGCATTAGATCCTCCATAGGTAGCACCCTTCTCCAGCATAATAAACTGATCCGGCGGATAGGCACTGATAAATCCTTTGCCCCAGTTCCAGTAATCTGTCCTTATACCTTCTACACTCAAATCAGAATCAAAACCTGATTTGCCCTTACCCGGTTGTACGGCTGTCGGGTCTGATACATGTTCTCCTCCGGCTGCTTTTGGTTTTCCTGACAATTGCGATAACTCATACAGAGTATTCACCATATATTCCATCTTGGCAGCAAAATTAGCCTGAAGCGACTGATCATAACCGGTACCCGCATAAGCCTGGGCTATAGCGGTAAGATAATGCCCTGTGGCATGACCGCGCAATTTGGTTTGTTGGCTATCCCATCCCCCCAGTGGTCTTGCTCCCTCAGGCTGATCCTGTCTGAAGGCATTACGAAACATATAAAGGAAATTGTCCGGATTTGTATTGGCTAGGCCTGTCATGAATTTATCACGGTTCTCGATAAATTTCGTATCGTGGTTATGAAGATCGGTGGTTAGTATAACCTGATCGAGATTAAAGGCTTCAAGTGTACGCTTTGGTGTAGTATGCACTTTAGCTTGTTTAACTGTGACAATTGCTTTTGGTTGTATGTCTGTTCCTGAAACCCTTCCTGTTATTGTATAAGTGCCAGGGGTAAGTACCTGATTATTATCCTCAGGTGCAGGCCAGAGAACTCTCACATCCGGTCCTTCAAAGTTGTCGCTGTAAATACCCTTAACATAACGTGGTAATCTTGGAAGATAGCCAACTACAGTCTCCACCTGAATATCCGGAACGCTGGTCAGAAATTCATTGTACAGCTGAGGAGTTGTTTCGGGAAATACTGGAAGATTGCGGTCTTGTTCAACTCTTCTCCTGACCACCGGTGCTTCTTTCCTCAAAGCATTATCATGAATGGTGGTAATTTGTCCCTCACTCAAAGGAATTCTATAGATACGGAAATCGTGCAATTTGGCATCTAAACCCGTATTATCAGAATCCAGTGATTTTCCAATATAGAGTTTATTGTTTTCACCTGAACTATCGAATAGCTGTTCTAACTCCACCTCAACATTCTTCTCCTCTCTGACAAGCCCTCCATTAATATATGTACTTAACGTTTTTGACGGAACATTAATAACAACAGCTAAATGATTCCATTTATTAACTGATACCGCTGGTGAACTTGCAATATATTTATCAGATTGAGTCAGGATTTGAGCCTGAAAACCCTCTTTGTCATTAGGCCCCGTCAGAGCAGCAGAGAAATGCGACCTGCTGGTTTTTCCAAAATCGAAAAATATCTGTCCGCTTTTTGCAGACCGAAGGTAAATCCATCCGGTGATACTTAGTGATTCCAGTCCTGTCAACGATTCACCCGGAATTGAAACATATGCTTCACTGTCTCCTGGTAAAGAAAGTACATTGACAAATATGGTGTCTTGCACAAACCTGAAATCAGTGCCTTGAATGCCGGCGTGTAAGTTATTACGGGACCAATCTCTTACATCCCCTCTGAATATATAACGGGCAACTAATCCTGTTTCTCCTATTCCGTCCAAAATCTGATCACCACCCTGTGCAAATGCCGAATTTGTACCCAAAGCACAAAAACCGACTAATATTCCAACGAACAGCTTAATCTTTTTCATATCTAATTTTATTATAGTTTTTTATAAATGTAAAAATTACAATTATTCCCCGATGCCAAATTAACAAAGAAATTATTAAAGTTCCTTAAAAACGACTTTAAATTCGTTCGTAAATAATCATCAATGAGATTTACCGTCCGTGTTGGGTAGTGTTATGCCTTAGGCTTATTCTGTAGTTCCTCTAACTGTCGATATTTTTCTTGCCTCATTATCCATCTCTCTCTTGCGTATTGTTGCATATCGGTGATTGTGTCTTTTTCGTCAACGATCTCGAAACCAAGAAGAGTTTCTATCACATCCTCCATTGTAACAATACCATCCATTCCTCCGTATTCATCAACTACCAGTGCAATATGTTCCTTTCTTTCAAGCAGGGTTTCCCATACACGAATAAGCGACTGAGTATTAGGGACAATGGTAATGTTTCGTTTAATATCTCTTAAGACAAGATCCGTTCTGTTTTCAGCAAGTTGTTCAAATACTTTCTGCCTGAAGACATAACCTGTTATTTGATCATCGTTTTCATCAAAAACAGGGATTCGGGAAAACTTTATGAAATCTTTGATTTTGAGAAAGTCATTCAGTCCCATTTTCTCATTGGCAGTAGTCACTACGACTCTCGGTGTCATTACATCAGTAACCTTGATATTTCTAAGTCGAATGAGGTTCTGGATTATTTTGTTCTCCTTTTCTGCAAATACTCCTTCCTCCGTTCCTATATGTGCTAAGGCAGCTATTTCTTCTCTGCTTGTTGACTGATCAACCTTGTTTTTGGAGATTAGCTTTGTAATAACAGATGAAAGAATAACCAGCGGGTAGGCGATTATTATCATTAATCTGATGGTCTGGCTCGTAATTGGGGCGAGAGTCCTCCAGAAGGTAGCTCCAATAGTCTTAGGGATTATCTCGGTGAAAATTAGTATAAGAATAGTCAGAACTGCAGAAACGACTCCAAAATAGACCTCCCCAAATACCTTAACTGCCTGAGCACCAACGCCTGCTGCCCCTACAGTATGTGCGACAGTATTTAATGATAGAATTGCTGAAAGCGGTCTGTCAATAAAGCTTTTCATCTTAATCATTCTATCTGCATACTTATGTCCATAATTCGATTTTACTGTTAGAAAGCTAATTGGTGTAGATAACAGGACCGCCTCCATAATCGAACATATAAAGGAAATAATCAAAGCAATAAGCAAATAGACTATTAGCAGTGTCATAGTTGGTTTTTTAAGCACTCTAAAATACCAAAATCATTGCATTCTTCATTCCCGGTTACAATATATATTGTGAATTGCTTCCAGTTTACTGTTTTGGGCTCATAAAACTGAGCCAATAAATATCATGCAAGTGGGAATTATTATTTTCATGATTATAGTTTTATGAATTCAACCCTTCTGTTTTTAGCTTTATTCTCAGGTGTAAGCCATAGCTCACGAACAGGTGACAATTATTATGTTTGAATCTTATCCATGTGGTTCATAAAAACGAAGCCTGTTTTTGAGTCTGATAATCTCATTCTGCAGGGTTTCTATTCGCTGCAATAAATAGGTTATAGTCTCAATACCTTCCAGATTAATATCCAGATCATAATAAAAACGGACAAATTTCTCAAGCTGAGGCAACTGCTCCTTTTCAATAAAGTACTTTGACTCTATGGTGCATATTTCAACTAATCCGTTTTGCTTCAACAAGTTTAAAAATGAAATCTCGATATTGTAATTGACACAGAATTCATTTACCGCTATTAAATCATCCATATGTTTTGGTTCCATAATAATAGTTTATGATTTTGATAATTCAGCAAATAAGCTTTTTTGCTTTTCGGTTAAATTGGTTGGGATTTTAACCTTATATGTTATGTATAAGTCTCCGAACTGTCCATCGGTTTTATAAACAGGAAATCCTTTACCTTTAAGCTTTACCTTACTTCCATTTTGCGTTTCGGGCTTTACTTTAAGCTTCACTTTTCCGCTAAGGGTATCGATGGTAATCTCACCGCCTAATACTGCTGTGTATAATTCTATGTCAACATGTATATATAAATCATTACCCAGCCTTTTGATTGCGGGATGATTGGCTATTGAAAATGTAATGTACAAATCACCGTTCGGTCCGCCATTTATTCCAATACCCCCATGTCCTGATATTTTTATGGTTTGTCCGTTTTCAATTCCGGCAGGAATAGTTATTCTTATGTTCCTTCCGTTTACAGTAAGTGTTCGTTTGTGGGTTTTATAAGCATCTGAAAGGTTAAGCTGTAATTGTGCGTTATAATCCTCGCCTCTGAATTTTACCTGCCTGCTTCTGCCTGCATTTGCTGAACCACCAAACATGGATTCGAAGAAATCTGAAAAATCCCCGCCTGTTTGTGCACGGGAATACTTCTGGCCACGAAAATCTGATGATTGTTCCTGATATTGTTTTGCATTTTCAAACTGTTCAGCATGCTGCCAGTCTTTACCGTATTTATCGTATTTTTTCCGTTTTTCAGGGTCACTAAGTACTTCATTCGCTTCATTGATTTGCTGAAAGTTCCTTTCCGCATCGGCATCTTTTGGATTCAAATCGGGGTGATATTTTCTGGCTAGTTTTCTGTAAGCACTTTTAATATCGCTTGCGGTGGCCTTTTTGCCGATTCCTAAAATCTTGTAATAATCGATGAAAATCATTTGTCTTATAGATATTAAAAACCTAATGCATGCTCACTATTTTGAGGTTTTTTTCAACTTGCACATAACGGCCCGGCAAATTGTTTCTCTCTGCTCAATTTGCACGGTTTGCACGGTTTGCACGGTTTGCACGGTTTCAAAAACCATGACAAACCTGCTAATTTTATTGTCCGCGTCAGGCACTGTGATTACCTCGTTTTCAATCCTGATAAATTTAAATGATCCCATTGCTCAATTGGGCTGCCTTGGTAAAAAAATCTCACACCCGCAATCCATAGACCATAGAATTCTTTCTGAAGAAATGATTCTTCAAGTGTGATTTGGGTGTTTAACCCACCAGCAGATCCTTGGAAAAAGTCATACCATGATTGATAGGATGGAAGAGAGCCTGGCCCGTCATAGCTGTCCTTTTCCAAAAGATTTACGATTACATATGTGGAATCTTTGTTGCTATTATCCTGGTCAATAGTCACTTCTAATCCGAGTCCATTAAAATAGTAGTCTGATAAGCTATCCGCTATGATTGTGAGTTTTTCTAATATTGATCTATTCTTTTCTATTCTCACAATTCTGTCAACGGTTGGTATCTGTCTTGTTACCTGTTGATCAACCAGAAAAGTGTCTTTTGAAGTATATAGTTTAAAGGCTTCTGATTCACTTTGAATATTGCGCTTTATGTCATTACAACTGACCAAAGTAATTGTGCCAATAATTATTAGTATTCCAATGCTTTCTTTTTTCATTATAGGTTTCTGAGATTGAGAGTTTCCGACTCAATAGTTTTAGAGTTTCTCCTCAAACATTTTCATCAAGCTCAATATTGTCTGCAGTAATTTTTTCAGAATGAGGCTTTTCCTTCGGTAATGTAAAGTAGAACGATGAACCTTTACCTATTGTACTTTTCACCCATATCTCTCCTCCGTTTGTTTCTACAAATCCTTTTGCCAATAACAGTCCTATTCCACTTCCGTTTTTCTCTTCACTCTCTTTTGAAAGGGAGTTCCTTTGCGGTGTAAAAAGTTTTTCCTGTATCTCTTTTGATATTCCAATACCATTATCCCTGATCTGAACAACTATCTTATCCTCTTTTTCTTTCGCAGTAACTGTTATTTTTCCTCCTTCTGATGAGTATCTGATAGCATTTGATATAATATTCTGAATGATAGAGAGTAACATCTTCTCATCTGCAAAAACAGTTGTATTTTCTTCTATTTCGTTATGCAGGTTAACGCCGGCTGTTTCAGCGGCTTCATTTAAAGTGTCACAAGCTTTTTTTACATATTGGACAAGCCTGATTTTTTTAGGCGTGAAAACTTCCGATGTATATCTTATCCGGGCCCATCCCAATAAATAGTCCAGCATTTCTAATTCATTTATTGATTCTCTATGAAGGAGATCGATCATATCTTCCAATTCACTTTTTTGCATTTTATCAAAATCTGATTTCAGATATTCAATAATCCCAATAATCCCGCTTAACGGGCCTCTTAAGTCATGTGAGAGTATGGCAAGTATGCTGTCTTTATGGTTACTAAGTTCTTCCAGTTCCTTTACATATTTTTTTACAGCTTCTTCCGATTTCCTTCTCTCAGTTAAATCCCGAAGTATTTTGACATATCCAAGCATTTCTCCATCTGATCCGGTAAGCGGAAAAACCAAACCATAAGCATAAAACTTGCTTCTATCCTTACAAATGTGCCATCTGTTATCGACAGCACGTCCTTCTCTGACTGCTGTTTCTATTTCCACTTTTGGAACACCTTTTATTTTATCCTCGTCAGTAAAAATTATTTCGAAGTTTTCCCCGATGACCTCTTCTTCTTCATATCCGAAAATTACTGAAGAGCCTGAACTCCAGCTGTTGATAATCAAGTCTTTATCCAAAGTGAAAATTGAATAATCCTGTAAGCTGTCAATAATCTGACTGTAAAATTCTGAAGTTGGAATATACCTGCTTTTTAGAATTTTAGATTTTTCTTGCTCTTTATTCATGACTGGTTTAATAGATTATGTTCAAAATTCTGCTGAATGAATATAACAGACTATCAGTTAAGCAAGATGGGGATATAATTGCGAAAGGACGCTACACAATTTCTGAAAAGAATTGCAATATTCACACATATGACAGTCTGTCTTTTAATCTCATAATCTGTTGACCATTCGAATAAATGATGTATAAATTGGAAAAGAAATTCTTTTTCCAACTGAGTTTAGTTTGCATGATCAGTCATTTTATTACTTGGTGTTACTATCATTTTTTCTGCTAAGTCAATGAAGCCTACCTCCTGGTTATAAGCCGTAATTTATTTATAACGGATTGTATCTAACGATCTATCGGGTGTATAAAAGATACACCAACGGTCGGGCATCCTAAAACAGGAGAATGTACCCGATTTACATTTCAAAATAGGGTTTACAGTTAAAATAATATCTCCCACAGTATGGTTCCGAACCAGAAAACTGAGCGTTAAAAACTTCGTTATTCAGAAGATCAGCTCACAAAATTCATAATCAGAACAACAATCACCACTACAAGGAATATGTAAAATAGTATTTTTGCAATGGATGCAAAACCTTTGGCTATTCCTGTAAATCCTAGCAGGGCAAATATCAAAGCCCCAATTAATGCTGCAACAATCCATCCAATCATGATAAATAAATTTAAATGAATAATTAATTTGGTTACATAACTCAAACGTCAATATTCATCCCCTAAAACCCCAAAGTTGAATTCATGTATATAGTACTTGCTTCAAAAATACAATGTGGCCAGGTGCATCACCTGATATTGTGCGGATTGTGAAATATCCGAAAAAATTGAAAAATCTGTCTGCCTTTACTTCAGGGTGTGGAAAATGATAAACAAAAAATCCATACATGTGATTATTTTCTACAACTAGATAATCATACAACTTGTTTTTTATCAATTATTTGTAGTACAACAAATGCAATTGCTGAAAGACTAATTCCAAAGAAATTTGCATCTAAATTATAAGGAAGATTTACATTAATCACTATCAGAATTAAAGTAGTTAGACCTCCTGTAATCATGGCAATTAAAGCAGCCAAAGCAGATGGCTTCTTCAAAATCAGGAGACCAGCTACAGGCACAAATAAACCTGAGACCATGAAAGCATAAGAATATAACATAAGCTCTAACACATTTTGCATAACAGTTGCCAACAATATTGCAACAACTCCAATTACAAGTGTGGTAAGCTGCGACAAAATGATGCCTCTTTTTCCTTTGATTACTTTCATTGAACCTAATAAATCAGTCGTAAAATTGCCGGATGCCGCCATCAAACAACTATCGGCTGTTGACATAATTGCTGAAAAATATGCTGACATCATCAATCCCATCAAGCCAACAGGTAAGATGGAACTCAAAAACATAGGTAAACCTAATTCTGCATCAATATAGGTTCCAGGAGAATAACCTAACGAAGTAAATAGACCTTGTTCGTATGCAACCCGCGAAAACAATCCAAGAATTACACCCATAAATGCCATTACAGGCCATTCAAAAAGTCCGGCAATTCTCCATGCTCGCTTAGCTGTTTTTTCATCTTTACAGGCGTATATTCGTTGATAAAGAGTCATGCCAACAAACCAAATGGGAACTATCGTAATCAGCCAGTTAAACAATTCAGAGAAGGATACATTAGACAAAGTAAGAAACTGATCAGGGACCATTGAGCGAATAGCCTCCAAACCTCCAATTTCTATATAACCAATGGGGATTCCGATAAATATCAAACCAGACAATAACAATATCCATTGGATTGTATCAGTATATATTACCGCTTTTATGCCACCCACAACCGTATATAGAACTGCAATAACCCCCATGATCAATACAGCTTCCCTGATCTCAATTGCAGGGAAAGTTGCTGAAGCCAATTTTGCACCTGCCAGTATCTGTGAACTGGTAAAACCAGTATAACCGATTAATGATATGATGCCAGCAATCAATGCGACTTTGAGACTATATTTTTGAGCCAGCAGTTGCGGAAAGCTTAACAATTTATTCATCTTTCCTATCTCATATACTTTTGGAATTAAAAAAACCGCACTCAACCAAGCCCCCAATAAGCCAGAAAAGAGCATCCAACTACCCGATAAACCCATAATAAATCCCAATCCACCCAGCCCGATTGAAAATCCCCCTCCTACATCCGTGGCGACAACTGATAAGCCAATATGCCCTGCTGACATTTTTCTGCCACCCACATAATAATCCTCTTTTGACTTGTTTTTGCTAAAGAAATAGGCACCAACGCCTAACATCGCAATCAAATATCCAATGAAAATACTTAAATCAATCCAATGCACACTCATTTTTAATTACCTTGTTTTAAGGGTAAAAATATAAGAAGTTCTGATTTTATAAAATCAGAATCAAAAAGAGTTCTAATTATGTTATACACCCGGCTCATATATATTGCTGCCAAACGCCAATTTTAGCAGCCAGCGGACCGGCAATGTGGCCAAGCGTTAAAAACCGAACCCAGTTAGCTCATAAGTAAAGCAAATAAATTGCCCGGTGGGCTATAGTAGCGAAGGAGCCAGAGTTGTTAGGGTACTTCTCAAGGCTTGCTGACATATCTTCTTGAACTGCTTGGGGTTTGTAGGGAAAGTCCTACAAGATATTCCGTATTTCTCCTATCTTATTACAATTTATATCGATGTATTTTTGTCTCTGATAAATTATCACAGAACCTGACACTTGTTATGCCGGGTAATAACAATTGCTGTCTCAAAAAAGTTGACCCGATGACAAGGAATACAAAATATAAGCTTCTCTTTGCATTTTTAGCAGTTTTTATCGTAAATAGTGCTTTTGCAGACACCTATTATTCCAAATCAGGAACAAACCCCGCATTACCCTCAGGCTGGAACACTGCACCAAACGGAACCGGTACTGATGCAGTCAATTTCACCACTCCCGGCGATATATTTATTCTTCAGTCGGGTCAGACACAAAGTCTGCTGGGCAACCTGACCATAGGATCCGGGGTTACTCTCCGGTTAGAAGGATCCATCCAGTTTCAGCGAAACTCATATGAGAAAATTATCATTAACGGAACTATCGTCTTTACCTCTAATATATCTCAGGTAGAAATGGTAAGAGGCGGTGGTAGGGCCGATCATGAATTTACGTTGTCTGATGGAGCCAGACTGATAACATCAAATTCCTTCGGTATACACGGTGTTTTAGATGCCTCTGTACAAAACAATTCAAGAATCACGGTGAACCTGAGCACAGATGCCGATTATGAATTCAACGGCGGCGATCAAATGACCAATGGTCTGCCTTCAACGGTCAGGAATCTTCGCTTTTCGGGAACCGGGACAAAAAGTGCCCAGGCATCCTATGCTATCACTCAAGACCTGAACATTGAAACGGGTGCCACATTCTCAGGGGCCACCTATAATCACAGCCTGCAGGGTAACTGGATCAATAATGGAGTCTTTTCAGCCGACAACAGCACAATTACCTTCTCTTCAACTGGTTCACAATATATCAGAGGATCCTCAGCAACCAGCTTTAATAACCTCACTATCGCAAAGGGAGGAACTTCTGCCGTTTTTCTCGAAGTTAACACTTCGGTTGAAGGTACTATTAGTCTCATCAATGGTTATCTTGATATTGCTCACTATTCTCTTTTTGCAGAAAATACTAGCGGTGGAACCTCTGGCAGTTATATCAGGACAAGTGGGACGGGAAGACTGAAACGAAACATTGCAGCAGGTGAGACCAAATTCTTTCCGGTAGGAAATATAGCATACAATCCTGCAGGTTTCACAAATGATCAAACTTCGGGTGCAGATGCTTTTAACATCCGTGTTACAGACGATCCCATTACAAATAGCAATGATCAGACTAAAACTGTAAATCGTCGCTGGTATATTACCAAAGATGCTGCAGGTGTTGCATCCATTACTGCACACCTCACTTACAACACGGGCGAGCAACAGGCTGGTTTCAACTCTGGTGTAAACCCGTTTATAGGAGCCTTTTTTGACACATTCTGGGGTTATGCACCAGCAACTGTGAATGGGAATACTCTGTCCGCAAGTGGCACCATCCCCTATTTGGTTGATAATGCTTTCCTTGCCATTGGAAGTGGTGATGCCTTTACTGCTTCAAGATTTGCCGTCTCTGTATCACCTTATAATCCGGTAGCCGGACTGGCAAATGCCATCATAACAGTAACTTCAGTAAATAGTGTCGGAATCCCTACTATGGTTGCAAAGCAAACCAGCTTTAATTTAACTTCTATAACCAGTTTTAACGGAACTTCTTCCGGAACCATTCCGGCTCTGGATCTGGAATACCAGATTCCGCATTTACAGTTTACCTCTGTCTTTATCGATGCCACCGTAACTGCCACCCGGGCTGATGAAAGCGGTGAGTTACTGAATCAGGGCACTTCAGATCTTTTTAATGTAGTTGCAGGAACAATCTGGGAGCCGGTTGCATCCGGTAACTGGGATGCCGTCAGCTGGAGAAGTAGTAATGATGGCGGTTACGTATGGACTAACCCTGCAGTCCTGCCGGCAAATAATGTATTTGGTGAAACTGACCTGATTTATATACCATCCGGGATTACACTGAATGCCAATGTGAATGCCTCATTCTATAGCATGATAATTGAGGGGGAAATTGATCTGACCAATAGTGCAACACTCACTCTGAACCACCTGACCGGAGATGGTGATTATAATCTCCACGTACATGGAACTCTTAAGAATTCAGGTGGCACGTTTGTTAATACCAACGAGCTTCACCCGATTGAGATTCATGGCGGAACCTATGAACATGCAAGAGATGGTGGCAGCATACCGAAGGCTCAATGGTATTCTCTGGAGGCTATCCCTTCTACCTGCATAGTAACGGGAATTGCATTAACGGCTTTGTCATCAGGATTAGACCAGAATTTTCAGAATTTCACCTGGGATAATGCGGCACAGGCCGTAACTCAAAATCTGCATGGCAATTTGACCGTTGGCAATGGGCTAAGCCTGGTCAACGGAGTTATCACTACCGGTGAGAATTTTGTGATTGAGTTGGCTGCGGGAACTATCACCAGAACCAATGGATATGTTAATGGTAATTTCCGTTACTATATACCTGATGGGTCCAATGTTGATGTCTTGTTTCCTGTTGGCGATGATATAAGCTATGCTCCTGTGCACTTAGTATTTAATGGTACTACTTCAGGCTCAGGTTATTTCGACGTATTCACTGCAATGGGAATACCTCCCGTAGCTTCCGGATTAAGTCAGGACAGATATATTAAACGTAAATGGAGTATTATAGCAAATGGTGTAAACTTTACCTCCTTCAATGCAGACTTTACCTTCTCCGATAACGACAGAGTGGGATCACCCCTTAATGCATCGCTGAAATTGAGGGCATTTGCAGATGGTATTTGGTACTCAACTAATGGCGTCGTCACAGGTAATGCTATGTCTGTTAGTGGCTTAACAACCCATGGGGTTTTTGTTATTGGCGAAGATGACTGCAGTACAAGCAATGCCACCTGGTTTGGAAGCATAAGCTCAGACTGGAATACCGCAGGCAACTGGTGCTCAGAATCAGTTCCTGATGCATCTACAAATGTGTTTATCCCCGACGGAATTGCCAGGTATCCGGTTATCGGGCCACAAGGGGCAGCAGTGAAAAATATTAACATTGAGAGTGGGGCCTCTCTAACCATTTCAGAGGCCTGCACCCTGGATGTAAAGGGAGATTGGAATAACAGTGGCTCTTTTACCCCCGGTACCGGTACTGTCACTTTTACCGGATCATCCCTACAGACTATTTCCGGTCAATCTGCATATTACAATCTGGTAATCAATAACCCTTTAGGTGTTGCCGCAGCTGGTGATCTGACTGTTAACGGCAATCTCAGTTTGCAAAGCGCCAATCCTTCTGCTATTACCGGTACTCTGAATATGGTTACATATCAGCTCATTATGGGGATAAATTCCCATACAACCGGTACAGGTGACGTAACAGGCATTGTAACAAGAAACCATGTCTTCAGCGGAAATACACCTTACAGCTTTGGAAGCACGTATACAACACTCCGGTTTATTAACACAGGAACAAAACCTTCCATCGTAAGCTGCAGAATCACCATTGGTGCCGATCCTGGCTGGCTTCCTGTATCTCCGGAAGTTGTGACACCAGTGCTGAGAGAGTATAGCTTTATGCAAAGTGGAGGCGACGACAATGTGATATTGCAATTAAGGTATCTTGAAAGCGAATTGAACGGGAACACAGAATCAGATCTGGTCCTCTGGGCGAAGTCATCAGTTGATGATCCACATGAACATGGCAAAACAGCATATGATTTATCCGACAACTGGCTGGAGTTAGGATCACTTCCGATAAACCATCTGGCAGGGGCTGAAATGGATATTACTAGATGGGCCTTAGCGAGAACCCTGTCAATCAGAAACAGATGGCTTGGCGGAATAAGTACCTCATGGAAAGAAAAAGAAAACTGGTCTGCCGGCCATTTCCCCGGCGAGATTCGAATTAGCGGAGAAATATCAGAACATTTTTTTGATGATAATATCATCATTCAGGCAGCAACAACCTACCAACCAACACTAGATACAGTTGCCAGATTTAAGTCAATTGATATTGAAGCAGGAGCACATCTTACAACAGGCCAGAATGCTGAAAATGAATATTATAACATGATGATAACAGGAGCCCCCGATGTCACCAGCACCTGGAATAACCTTGGGACCTTTTCTCCCGGGAAAGGGGAAGTTCTTATTGATGGGGATTCCATTAATACACCGCTTACAATCTCAGGCGAAACTGATTTCTACGATCTGGTAACAGGTGAAGCTACCTTCTTGCAACCCTCTTCTTCCAGCATATTGAATATATACGGTAACCTATCCCTCGATCCTTTATCATTCATTGACTTATATGCCACCGGTAGTACTATCAACTTTACCGGTACAGAGAGCCGGACACTGATAAATCCACAGGGGCCCGGAGGGGAGATGGGTTATTTTAATCTGATTATTAGTAATTCTGCAGGGGAGATATCTTTTCCTGAGGACATGACTATTGCAGGCGATTTTACCAATAATATCTCAGGAACAGGTACGCTATATACAACAGGCAGCGTAATAATTTTTGAAGATGCTGACAATAACATGGTCAATTATATCAGGGGAACAACACTTACATCATTTGACACCATTATTATCAATAATTCAATGGGTATCATTGCTGAAACAGATATCATGGTAAATGGTCAGATTGAACTATCCGTCGATAACCCTCC
>JAWOIF010000021.1:0-24915 GCA_046484805.1 Bacteroidales bacterium | reverse complement strand
CAACTATATTCCTTAGCTCTTCGGCTTCAGCAACAGTCATACAGAGAGGCTTGTCACACAGTACATTGAAGCCTGCCTTCAGTGATTCCGCTGCCTGATGGTAATGGAGGAAGTTGGGAGTTACTATTGCCATAAAATGGGGTCTTATGCCGGCAGGCTTCAGTTTCTCTGTATCTATCATTGTTTGCCAGTCGGTATATATCCTGTCATCGGACAGGCCGATCTGCCTGCCGCTGGCAACTGCATTTTCGGTATCGCTGCTTAATGCCGCTGCAACAAGTTCACATTCCCCATCGAGTGCAGCTGCCATCCGGTGTACCGGACCAATGAACGAACCTGTCCCGCCACCTATCATTGCCATTCTGATTTTCATTATACCTCCCTTTTATCTTCCGTTATAATATTGTTATTTCTGCCGAAATCTGCTATTGCATCCTTTATGTGGTCGATATCTCCGGCAAGGGTAACAGCAAAGTTGATGGTAAGCTTACTACCACTGCGCAGTATAAGTGATACTGAGAGAGGCAGGATTTCTATCCTTTCGATTTCGCCATAAGTGACTACCTGCTTCTTTCCGATGGCCGTCTTCCTGATAGTGAGTGTGTCGCTGCCGATAATAATGTATTTTGATGCATGCCCGAGACCTGAGTATATCTGGAATGCTCCGAAAAAGAACATGAACAGGGTGGCTATCCAGTAGTTGCCGCTTTCGAGGGCCTTCAGCATATACACGGCCCACCATCCGGCTGTGAATATACAGGCTATGCCGAATAATATCTGCATTATTTTCACAAGCCTGCTGTTCTCCCTGCTTTCAAGCGAATATCTTTTCATCTGTCTGAGGATTATTTTCCGGCAATTTATCGAATTTTGGGCAATGAACAAAGAGTGACTAGAGTGATTAGAGTGACTAGAGTGGGCTAAAGTTCATAAGTTAGAAGTTCCGTTTACCGTTTTCCGTTTACCGTATATATTAATTATTTATTATTTTTAGGGTCAGAAAAACTTTTCCTAAAACTCATAACATGAAAGAGAATCGAAGCAAGATTTCCCGCAGGTCCTTTGTCGGGACCACTTCGGCCGTTGCAGCCGGACTTACCATTGTTCCAAGTTCTGTAGTCAGCGGTCTGGGGCACACTGTTCCCAGTGACAAGCTTAATGTTGCCGGCATTGGCGTTGGCGGAATGGGCAATACAAACCTCAGGAATATTATGAAGACTGAAAATGTGGTTGCTGTCTGTGATGTCGATTGGGGATATGCCGCCAAGGCATTTGCAAACTACCCTGATGCAAAGAAATACCGGGACTGGCGGAAGATGTACGATGAGATGGGAAATTCTATCGATGCCGTAATTGTTGCCACGGCTGATCATACCCACGCCATTACTGCTGCCCATGCCATGACGATGGGTAAGCATGTACTGGTACAGAAGCCTTTGACACATACTGTTTACGAATCACGTCTGCTTACAAAGCTTGCAGACAAGCATAAGGTGGCAACCTCTATGGGCAACCAGGGTTCATCGGCAGAGGGTGTCAACCTGGTAGTGGAGTGGATCAACAACGATGAAATAGGCGAGGTCAGGAAGGTTGAGGCATTTACCGACAGGCCCATCTGGCCGCAGGGTCTTAATAAGCCCGCAAGGGGAGAATGGGTACCTGAAACGCTGAACTGGGATCTCTTCATCGGTCCGGCCCCAATGAGACCATATCATAGCATATATACACCATGGAACTGGAGAGGCTGGTGGGATTTTGGCACCGGCGCCCTTGGTGATATGGCATGTCATATACTTCACCCGGTATTTAAGGGTTTGAGGCTTGGTTATCCTACACGCGTGCAGGGCAGCTCAACACTCTTACTGACCGACTGTGCCCCGAACGCCGAGATGGTTAATCTGGTCTTTCCGGAAAGGCAGGTGCCCAGAGGTTCAAAGGTAAAAATGCCCGAGGTGGAGATAACATGGTATGATGGCGGATTGCAGCCTGTGAAACCTGCAGGATGGCCGGCAGGAAGGAATATGAACGATGGCGGTGGCGGCGTACTTTTCCATGGGACAAAGGATACACTTATCTGTGGTTGCTACGGACGTAATCCGTGGCTTTTGTCGGGTAGGGTACCAAACGCTCCGAAAACCGAGAGGAGGGTTGAAGTGAGTCATGAAATGGACTGGGTAAGAGCCTGCAAGGAGAGTCCCGGGTCAAGGGTTCCGACAAAATCAGATTTTGCAGAGGCCGGCCCGTTCAACGACATGGTAGTTATGGGAGTCTTGGCCGTGAGACTGCAGGGACTGAATAAAGAACTGCATTGGGATGGACAGAAGATGGAATTCACCAATATCTCTGACAGTGAGACATTGAGGATAGTCACGGAGGATAATTTCAGTATCACTGATGGTCATCCTACATTTGAGACAAAGTATACCGACCAGATGAATGCAAGGGAATTTGCCAGCGAAATGGTGAAGCACACATACAGGGATGGATGGTCGCTTCCTCCGATGCCGGCGTAGTAAGAGTGTTAAACCAAATAAAATTTTAATAGTTATGAAGAAAGTAACAATTGTCTTTTCCGTAATTGTAATGGCAGCAATGCTTATTTCATGCGGCCAGGGTGGCAGTAAAGGTTCTGCCGAACAGACCACCGCAGACGAACAATGGATCATCCTGTTTGACGGAACCAATACTGATGAGTGGAGAGGTTACGGCAGTGAGAGTTTTCCTGAAGGAGCCTGGGTAGTCGAGGACGGAGTACTGCATATTAAAGGTTCAGGCAGAGGTGAGGCCGGTGGTGGAGGTGATATCATCACAAAGAAGAAGTTCTCCAATTTTGAGCTTGAACTCGAATGGAAGGTTTCAGAAGGTGGTAACAGTGGAGTCTTTTACCTTGCTCAGGAGATTCCCGGCGAACCAATCTGGAAATCAGCTCCCGAGATGCAGATCCTTGACAATGAGCGTCACCTCGATGCCAAGCTTGGCAAGGACGGTAATCGTCAGTCAGGATCTCTCTATGACCTGATACCTGCAGTGCCACAGAACTCAAATCCGGCTGGCGAGTGGAATCACGTTAAGGTGATGGTTTACAAGGGTACTGTTGTTCACTGGATGAACGGAGAGAATGTTCTTGAGTATCACCTTTGGACCGATGACTGGAATAATATGGTACTGAATTCAAAGTTCAAGGATTACGAGTGGTTCCTCAATACTGCAGAGGAGGGACATATTGGTCTTCAGGACCATGGCGATGATGTCTGGTTCAGGAACATAAGGATAAAGGAACTCTAGGATATCAGATATCAGATTTCAGATATCTGATTTGCTCCCCGCTGGTCGCGAGCCCGCTCCGACTCAGTCGGGGCCAGGTTAACGATTATACAAAAGCGGGCCGGAGTTTTCCGGCCGGCTTTGTTCTATTAGGCCGGAGTGCCTTTCAGGCCGATTTCGTCGGCTACTTCGCGCATTGCCATAATGCAGTCGTGGATCATTTCGTTGAGTTCGACGCCCAGCATTGCTGCTCCCTTCTCGATAATGGCGCGGTCAACGCCAGCCGCGAAACGCTTGTCGTTCCACTTCTTCCTTACAGATTTGGCCTGCATGTCGAGAACACTCTTCGAAGGTCTTACCAGCGCACTCGTGGTTACCAGTCCGGTCAACTCATCCATGGCGAACAGGGTCTTCTCAAGTAAAGTCTGAGGCTCAATATCGGTTACAATACCCCATCCGTGGCTCATGACAGCTCTGACATACTCTTCAGGCCAATCGTTTTCCCGAAGTATCTTCTCTGTCATCAGACAGTGTTGGTCGGGGTACATCTCATAATCGAGATCGTGAATTAGTCCGATTACTCCCCACTCATCTTCATCTTCACCGTGTTTACGTGCCATGTAGCGCATTACCGCTTCAACCGAGAGGGCATGTTTGTAGAGACTTTCTGATTTGTTGTACTGAAGGAACAGTTTCAGCGCCTGTTCACGGGTCGGCTTGTTGCTCATGGGAAGTCAGGTTTCTTAAAGTTTCAGGACCTTTTGTCTCAGGTTAGTAATATTTCCCTGTATTAAGACAATGTATGTTCCGGGTGATAATCCCTGCAGCGGCAGTGTGATAGTATTATCTCCCTCAATAATATTTTCAACAAAGGTAAAGTGTTTGCGGCCGGTTATATCAACAACCGTAATCGTAACCTCATCATCGGCCGGTGAATTGATAAACAGGTTCAGATTTCCTGAAAACGGGTTTGGATAGGCCCTGATCTCTGCCTTTATTACAGTGTTTTCAATTCTTAGCCTGATGGTATCGTTATAGGTGAAATCGTCGTCATTATTGAAACTGTAGACAACTATGTCGTAAATACCGTATTTAGATAAGCTGACCGGCTTGTTAAATGTTGCCGTAACCGAATCACGGTAACTGATAATATCAGGGAAATACTGTGAATAGCTGATGTAATCGTTTACCCTGTACGCCAGGTTAAAGCCATCAATTGTACCACTACCCATATTTTTGACCACAACGGAGATATTCTCATCACCATATTCTTCTGCCGATACCGGAGTAACAAATCCTGAGAGTTCAATGTCACGAATCGCAAATGCATTCTTAGGGAAATCAATCAGATCTATAAATGCCCTGTCAAGGCCCCTGGTGGTATTTCCATCTTTGGTATAGCTCCATTCCAGCATGTGAGGTCCGGGGGGAAGCTCGACAATATATTGGGTCCAGTCTTTTTCTCCTGAATCTCTGAAGGTTGTTGTGTCACTTCCTGAATATATGGTGAAGATGAAGAAGTCATAGTTGGCTTCCGATGAGACTTTGTACCAGAATTTCAATGTGTCTGTAACGGGCAGGTCAATATTTATCCTTAGCGAAGTTGAACCGTTATGGGTGATTGCACCCGACATGGCACTTTTTGTCTGATCAAAGGCCTGATTACCTGTAACTATCCATGGTACCGGACTATTGTTTATCCACGGAAAGATAGTGAAGTTGCCATATTCGAAACTCTCCCTTGTTTGTCCGACAGATATTTCAAAAAGCCGTTCGTCGGAATAGAAGCCACAATCTAATCTGCTCTCAATGGGTATGAGTGTTCCGGGTGGTGAATGATCAGAAACAATAACCGGCACTCTCACTTCAATCGACTCTCCCGGCGGTATCGGACCGGTTGTTACAGAAGTTTCAATATATGAAAGACCATCGGGAGAGTTGATGATCAGAAACTCCCCGTCAGCCTTGCTTGAACCCGAGTTTCTGATTGAGAAAACAAGATCAAGTGATTCACCCCGGTCGGGAAGAAGATTCCCGTTCCCTTTGACCGTATCGTCAAATTTGAGTGATACTATAGATAGATCGGGCGCATGTACTACAATATCATGCATATATTCCATTACAGTGTCTGCATCTGCTGCTGTTATTTTAATGCTTATAAGGCTTTTGTCAGGAATATTGTCGCCAAGTCTCATCATAAAGGCCTTATCAGTCTCAAGAGATCCCTTGGCCGGAATTTCTCCTATAAATACCGAATCAGAGATAATCGTTACCCATTCAGATTCAGTAGTAACCTTCAGCCATGCATCAAATGAGGATTTATTCCCAAGGTTGCCGATCTTCATGGTAAGGTAGAAGGTTTCATCGTAATCAGCTTTGCCATCTCCGTTTCCGACGATGTCATCGTTAATGGCTATGTCATCGACGCTGAGCCACGAATCTGAATAATCACCAAATCTGAGTGTCTTAATGTATGTTTTGTATCCCTGTCCTGATACTACAACCAGGCAGGAGTCACCGGCATTATCAGGGATATCAAGGGTAACATATCCTGACGGACTTACATGAGAGGCATCCCACAGGCTGTCAAAGTCAGAGACGGCTGCATATGTAAATGGTGGTGCTGATAAATAGAGGCTTCTGATGCCTATTGGGAGAGTGTCGGGAAGATTGATCTCAACCGGAAGCTGAGGACCGATTACCGGAATTACCGAAGGGTCTCCTATTAGCGAGTAGGTCTCCCAATAGTATTTCTTACGGCTTGAAGTACTCGCACTTACCGCCAGAAGCCCGGCGTAGTTGACCTGTCCCATGGTATAGTACCACTGCGATGGCATTTCTCCGTTTTTGTGAAATAACCTGTCGTAGAATCCGAGATTATCAGGATCATACTCAGGGTTGAGGGAGACCGGGCCGACGCCGACGGCATAATAGAAGTCCTCAGACCAGTATGAATCGCCGGTACAGCCGATGAATCCTATTGCGCCCTTCCGGGGTGCAACCACGAATGTTGTTGCCAGGTTTGATGATGCAGCGAAATTACCCGTCTGGCAGGCATTGCTGATTATAAACGGGTACATGTCAGTATTGGTGAGCGTGTCGATATTCTGGCTGGTGAGTATAGTTGGCAGTATCCATCTATCTGTTCCTCCGTGTCCGCTGTAGTTCATAAAACCTACTCCGCTGTTAAGTATTCTCCGCACCTCCCTGCCGGCCGTGTCGGGTCTGGGAGAGAGCAGAGTGTTTCCGTTAATTCCGTAACCGGAGTTGAGGTAGTATGTTGAGGCATAGTTAAGGTGTCCGTTCATATATGTTGTATATGACGCATCATTACCCGCAGTAATAAGTGTATTGAGCCAGAAGTTGCTGGTATCGGCAAAGTCCTGTTTTTCGTACATGATTATCTTGTCGACCACAGACCGTACTTCTGTTGTATCCTTCGCCGGAATGCGACCAATGAACATCTCGGGAATGAAATCACCATCTCCGGTAAATTCACCGTAATACATATCAGAAAGCCGGGAGGTAAACGAAGAGGTGGCAGTAGGTATTTTGTCCCTGTCACCCACGATCAGCAGGAAATCAGGAGGTGTCTCTCCTTCTTCGGTAGCCGTGTATATCTTCATCACGCTATCCCTGAGTTGCTCGAAAGACGTTCCGGCATAAGTCTCACCTCTGTATAGCGTTGTAATTCTGAATCCTTTTTGTCTCTTCCATCTTACCAGTGGCTCGAGATGCTTCCTGAACGATGTGTCGGTAAGTATGATCATCCCGGCTGGTTTATCGGTGTATCCGTTGATAAGCTGTTCGGGACTGAAACTCTTTATCCCTTTGGCAGCGTCGGTAATACCAGTTTCGGGGGAACCGGGGGCTCCGCTTTTTGAAGCCGGCTGGAATGTAATTATGATATCAGCTGAAGTAATGACCTCAATCCTGTTTCTGCCCGGATTATACCTTACGGGTATGAAAGTCACGGTAGCCAGATTGGCATCCCTCATCCTTCCTGTATGTTCTATCAGCACCGTATCGGATCGGGTGAAGCCGTTCAAACGGTAGACTTCAGTGTCTATCATGAATTTTTGTTTCTCCTGTGTCTGAGTTTTCGGACCTGAGGGCTGGGAGGGAAACAATTTCCCGTTAATTCCTTTAGAGCCCGGACGGATGATAGTGCTTTTTATGTTGTGGTATTCAACTGTGTAGCTCCCGTAATCAGGCACCTGCAATAGCTTACTGATAACAGGAAGCTCGGGTTTGCCGGGATCATTGAGGCCGTGGTGACCCGGTATCATTGCCACGAAGAAATCCCCCCCGGCATGATCAATTACCGAAAGGTTGATTTCCGGCATTAAATATCTGATTTTAACGCTGTAATCGCCTGACTCAGTTATATTAAAGTTTCCGGTTCCCCCAAAATGAAAATTGACCCTGCCATCTTGCCGGATGGCCTGGGAAGTGGCTGTGAGACAAATAATTACAACCACAAGAACCCTTATTACCCTTTTAAGGTTCATCATATAGAAACCTTATAACCCAAATTCGTGCCAATTTATTAAAAAATCGGCATAGCTGAAAGATATGATGCTATATATGCCTTGTATATTCTTCTTTTGTTATCTTTGGTAATCATTATCATAATATCGCTAATAGCTTGATACTAATTACGCATCATTGGTTCCATTCTAAAAGATAAAAACGCATGAAGAGAGGAATTGTTCTCTTTTTTCTTGTCATATTCTCTCAGGCCGTTTTTTACGGACAGGCCAACAGGTATGGCATTCCGCTTCACAGCAGCTATAGCGTTGAGCTAAGCGGGGGTTCTGAATACAACCATTGCATCACAAAGGATAGTAACGGCATAATTTATGCCGGAAATGACGGCCGCGGAGTAATAAGATTTGATGGTAAGGAGTGGTCTCTGATACCGGTGAGGAACAATCGCCTCCTGAATGCAATCAAAGCAGACAGGAACAATATCATTTATGTCGGAGGGGTTTATGAATTTGGATATATCCAACCATCAGCCAATGGTGATATGGCTTATGTGTCTCTGGCTGAACGTATTGATACTATCGTAAATATACGTACTGTCTATTCAGTTCTAACCTTTGATGACAGGGTCTCTTTTTTTGCAAACCGCGGCATTTTTACATATTATCCTGCCAATGATTCTCTTGAGGTTTTTGACGTTGAGGCCCGGGGTTACAGGAATCTTCTGACTGGTATATCTTTTGATGGAAAAACAATTGTATCGGATAATCTCTCCGGTCTGCTGGAATTTACTGGTGATACCATTTTTCAACTGCCCGGCGGATCCTTCTTTTCAAGGAAGGTAGCGACAGTGATACTTCCCTTTAGTAGTGAGGAATTATTGATAGGTACACTGACAGACGGAGTTTTTATTTATAATGTCAGAACCGGCGATATTAAAGATTCATTTATCTCTTCAGAGCTGAACGAAAGCCTTAAGCAGGGTCAGATATACCGCGGGGTGTGGATCGACAATGAGAACTTTGCTCTGGGAATGAGATCAGCCGAAGGAGTTGTGGTGATTAACCGGAGTGGAGAGCTTGTAAACCAGTATACATCGGAATTTCTTGATATTGATAATGATGTTGTAACAGCTCTTTACAGCGACCCTGAACGATCTGATGAACTTTGGATATGTACGGTAGGGTTTATCACCAAGTTATATATCAATCTTCCCTTCACTGTCTTTTCAAGGAGCCTGGGTGTATTAAGTGGTACCAATACTGTTGTTGAGTTCAATAATACTATATACGCAGGACATGACGGTGGTATCTTAAAACTTGTGAAGTCTGATCAGGGTTTTCTTAATTTTTCAGATCTGCCGGACGTACCGTATTACACACCGGCACTGATGGTATTTGAGAAAGGTGATGAGACATTTTTAATGGCAGGGACTGAACGCGGAATGTATGTTATTGACAGCCGCGACAGGGTTTATAATGTAGAAAATACCTTTCCGGGAGGGGAGAAGAATCCCCGTGACGTAAGAACACTGTTGCAGTCAAAACTGGATAATTCCATTGTGTATGCCGGCACCGCAAATGCCATTCTTATGCTGAAATACCTTGGCAACGGCAGATGGGAAAACCTTCTGCGATACCTCAAGTTTCAGGGTCACATTAATCAGATCGTTGAAACATCTGATGGCAGACTCTGGTTGACAGCGGATATTTCCACTTCACTCTACGGGTTGAAAATTGAAGGCAATGACACCACTCTGGTTGAATATGATACAAACAGAGGCCTGCCAGGTCGCAGTGGTATGAAATTAAGAGAGTTAGACGGGGATGTGCTGGTTACGACCCCTGCTGGAATATACATTTATGACAATTCATCAGATTCTTTCAAAAGCGCAGATGACAGGTTTGATAATTTCACTGCAAACCGCGAAATCTCATTTTTAATGAGAGATAGTGAGGGGGATTTATGGATAAACTTCAAAGAGGGCAGCAGGTTTATTGAGGCTGTCCTGAGGGCAGGAGGGACCAGGGAGAGTTTCATATATAAACCTTTCAGTGTGCTTCCGACAGCTCCCTCGTATGATATTTATGAAGCATCTGACAGGGTCTGGCTGGCTAAATCGAAGAATGTGTTTGTAGTGGACAAGAAGAAGCTGACACAACCGGAGCCAGAGGTTGCAGCATTCCTGAACAGGATAATTATAGGAGGCAATGATTCAGTCTACATGAGTCATACGTTTACGAAGCCCGGCATAAATGGACAGCTTGTTCCGGTTTTGAATCAGATGGCAGGAGATGTTGCTGAATTCCCCTATAGGTTTAACGATATGAAATTTTATTGGTCCTCAAACTATTATATCGAAGAGGATAAAACAGAGTACAGTTACTTCCTTGAGGGATCTGACAGGAACTGGTCGAGATGGGACAACCTTCTGTATAAAGAATATGGTAACCTGAAGTACGGTCATTATGTTTTCAGGGTGAAGGCCCGCACGGTAACCGGTATTGAGAGTGATGAAGCCAGATTTGAATTTGTGATCAGGAGACCCTGGTATGCCACATTTATTGCTATTCTACTTTACATAGTTGCAGCAGTAGGGATTCTCCTGGTAATTATCAAAGCTTATACAAGGAGACTTATAAATGAGAATTTAAGGCTTGAGGGGATTGTGGCCGAACGGACGGCCGAGGTCGTCAGGCAGAAGGAGGAGCTTGAGTCGAGCATACACTATGCAAGCCGGATACAGAGAGCTCTGCTTCCCTCAGAAAAAATCCTCGAAGAGAATCTTAAAAACTATTTTATCCTTTTCAAACCACGTGATATTGTCAGTGGCGATTTCTTCTGGATGACCAGGCGGTCTGATAAACTATTCGTAGTTGCGGCTGACTGTACCGGCCATGGGGTTCCGGGTGCATTCATGAGCCTTCTGGGTATGTCATTTCTCGACGAGATTGTAAATAAATCATCAATACAAAAGGCCAATATTGTACTAAGGGAACTTAGATACCACGTAACCAACTCCCTGAAGCAGGTTGGGGAAGATGATGAAGCAAAGGATGGTATGGATCTGGCTCTTCTTATTATTGATTTCGCAAAAGGGAAAATAGAGTTTTCAGGTGCCTACAACCCCTGTTTCAGGATCAGGAAGCTGACAAAAGCCGAGACAGATGCTTGGAAGAAGGGTATAGAACCGAAGGAGGAGGGTACCATGTCGAACGGAAAGTATATTCTTGAAACAATCTTTGCCACAAAGATGCCCATTGGTATCAGCGCCAGGATGGATGATGACTTCCTGCTTCATGAATGGGCCCTTGAAAAGGGAGTTTCATATTATCTTTTCTCTGACGGGTATGTTGACCAGTTCGGGGTAAACGGCAGGAAATTCATGAAAAAGAACTTCAAGAAGCTGTTGCTGGAGATACAGGACTACCCGATGAAGAAGCAGAAGGATATACTTGAGAAGACTCTCTCAGAGTGGATGGGTGACACTCCTCAGATAGATGATATACTTGTCCTGGGCCTGCGTACTGAATAATGCTATCCTACATTTGTTACAGTACCCGTAACCCCGAAATCGAATTCAGGATATTCGAATATTTTTGCCCTCGGCTCAGTAACACCCAGTGAATAGCCCCATACTGAAGAGTATTCTTCTATCTCTTCTCCCATCTTTTCAAGCTGTTTGAGGTATTTTATGATGGGTTTGGATTCTATTATATAGATCTTGCCATGTTCATTTACTGAGGGGCTATGCTTTCGTGCCGTATCATGTTCAAATTCAAGTATCCTCCTTCCCCTGCGTGTAAGGCCCACAACCCTGTAAGTCATGCTTTTTCCTATTCCCGGGAGGTTGACAATATTCCTGTCTGTTGCAATGAACGGTACATTGTTTTCAGATTGCACCTTTTTTATCTTATCAATAAGATCACCTTCACCGTAAAGAAGGTCGTCGAGTATCTGATCAAGCTTATGGGGTGGAATGATACCCGGGTATTTCTCCTCTGTCATCTCCATTACCGATCTGGCATTTGTCGCGAAGTTCCTATAGTTCTCCATATAACCCTTTACGGTAAAGGTATAGTAAGTCAATACACCTATATCATTCAAATCTTTTCTGAGTTTTGCAGTGTGCCCCCGCCTTGAACCGGCAGCGGTGAAGACCATCTGGTTGGTAACAATCCATCCGGCATCGAGCAGCATTCTGACAGCCTTACGTGATTCAGGCGTTATTTCGGCTGGCGAGATAAAATGGGTTTGTATTATAAATTGCCTGATACCGGCTTCTGATGCCTTCTCCCTGAATTCTTTTAGTATCCCTACAAGGTTTTCCGTAACTCGCTGTGGGAGGTAGACAGGCAGTCTTGTTCCAAGCCTGACTCTTAGTACTTCAGCATATTTTTCACCATCGGGACGGTTCTTGTTGAATTCTCTTTTTCTGACAGCCATTTTGTAAACGGCATCGAGTATCACCTTCAATGATCTGTCGGAACTCATCAGGGCATCTCCTCCTGTTACCAGAATATCTCTCAGCTGACTGTCATTCTCGAAGTACTCCATCAGCATGTCAAGTTTATCTTCCCAGCACTCATCAGGCTTCAACGTTTCGAGATTGAAGTTGAGGTTTCCGCGCTGGAAGTCATACATTCTCTGGCATGAGACACAGAGACCGCCACAGGCCCTGCCCATGGTGTCGGGAATAAGAATGGCAACTTCAGGATAACGGCGGTGAATGTTGATCTCGTTGGGTAACAACCAACCGGCTGCGTTGGGTTTTCCCGGTTCAACCTTATCCTCCTTTTCCCACGCTTCTATTTTTCCGTATTCGTCTATAAGCTCCTTGCTGTAGATAATATATTCCCTTATGGTCTGATCGGCATACATGACCCCATCCTCATTCTCGGCATTTAGCAGAGAGAGATAATATGGATTTACGAAAAAGGGAATTCCGGCTTTTCTCGCCTGCCTTAGAAGATCTACGGTGTCGGTATCGAGCGAATATCCGAGCATTTCATTCAGCATACCCGGTGATCTTATCGCAAAATGAAGGTGGAACTTGTAGTCATCCCACCACTCATTCATCTTTTCTTCTTTTTGCTCCCTTGTCATGTCCTGACTGAAAGTGTATTCCGGTGTACCGGTTTCTCCCTTTTCAATCAGCTTTATCAGTACATTTATGATATGTTTCCTGTTGCTATTTCTGTTTTTAACCATTGCCCCGGAAGTTCCGGCAGGATATCTCTCCATCCATTCATTGATGATATCTACAGAAGGTATTGTCCTTTCTTCTCTTCCTGAAAATTGCCTGAAGAGATGAATCATATCAAGGAAAAACTCGGGTCTGCCTCCTCCTTTACGTTTATGGTAAGCGAGCCATACTATAGCGAAGGGATCATTTACTGATACTTTGATTCTCTTGTTAAGATTCTCGTACTCTTTACCGGCATTCGCAACATAATCGTATATCCTTATGGCTGCCATCTCCTGCCAGCTTATTTTGTCTGGCCTTAACCTGTCCTTTATGGTTCGTTTAGCTACTGAAGCGGCATATTCATGACCTTCGGAAAACCAATCAAGAATTAACTTCTTCAATCTTTGATCTGCCTCTTCATGTGTCTTGCTGCTTTTAATTATTGTCGCCAGATCAGGATTCTCATCGAGAAGCTGTATGCATAGTTTATATGATACCGGCGGAATGGTGATTTTGCTTATTTTGTTTCTTATATCCATAAAATGTCAAATTATGTTGCAGTCAGTAGTTGAAGCTGACTACCGGAATAAGGATATATTTCCCTTTTCCAGATGTTGCAAAGGTAATGTTTTCAGGGGTTATAGCCAAAAACACAGACCGTAATGGATCTGGTCTGTGTTGGTAAAACGCTGTATGTCAGATTTATGATAAATACTTAGCTCACTCCTGGACCCGATCTGAACCTTTTAATTTGTAAAAGACTCCCTTGTCGGAAATCTCCATTTCAAGAATATCGAACAGAATCATGTTTACCAGTATCTGTCTGGCCCTGTTGGTGGTAATGCCGGTCATCCTTCTGAATGCTGAGAAAGTAATATTCTCATTATTTCTAAGGTGATCCATAAGCTTGTTTTCGGCTTCGGTAAAGGTGACCATCACGCCACGGCTGGTCTTTTCCTTTCGCCAGAGATCGAGAAGGACCCTGTTTGCTGCAATGTTCTGATCGTTCTGCCTTGAGTAGGATATCCATCTGCCATCATCGCTCTTCGCCTTGTAAGGCCTCCGGCTTCCCTTTTCTACCTTAACCTCCAAAATTGTCTTACTCTCGATTGTATGGTTCCTTACTGTTACAGGTACTTCAGGCTTGCAGAAAAGCCTCGAGCCAGTTTCTATCATATAGATCTCTTCATCATCTCTAACCCCTGCTATTGAGCCATTGTCACGGACGCCAATAAGCAGGGTTCCTCCCTCTGTATTTGCAAATGCAGAGAGCGTTCGGGCTATCTTCCGGCTGTCAGAGATGCAGAACTTGAAATCGAGCCTCAAACCTTCCCCCTCTGCAATGAGATCTTTAATATACCTGCTCACCTCTGTTCCGGGTTATTGATTGTTTTGTTTTTACTCAGTGCTTAATACTCACTGCTTGAGACCGGTAAACCATTCATGTATCTCCGATAGAGCCTCTTTATTGCTATTACCTTCGATCAGAAGCAGGGAGAGTCCGTCATGGAAAACTGAAATCGATTTATTTTCAGAGTCCATTACTCTTTGATTTTCAGAGAATTCTTTACATGCGTCTGCTTCTGCAAATGTCAGAACTGTCACAGTTGCATCTTCAATACCTTCTATTTCGGTTAGTTGCCAAAGTTCTTTGAAAACTGACGCCCCCGGCAAAGAACTGTCGAAATCAATACCATTATCAATTCCCAGACGGCCGCGTGCATATTTAATCCTGGCCTTTATAGTATTAAACTTTCCTTCAGCAAATGGATATCCCGGATCAAACTCTTTCTTTTCAACAGAAGACATCAATTCCCGTGCTATTCCTTTTGCATATTCCTGTTCTTCCCTGCTGCCGGTTGGTAAAATTACAGATAGATAATATTCATTTTTTGCCGATTGTATCTGCCATTTGGTTAGACAGTTGATAGAACCCGGTCCGATCAGGTCGTCGCAGCTATAGGTGTACACTGAGAATATGCCGTATGCAGCTTTCGGGTCACTCATACGGTAAAGGTCGAATCTGATCACACTCCCCTTGTATTGAATCTCATGCAGAAGGAGACTCTTAAAACCGTATTCAAGATATATGTCAGCTCCGCCGTTAATATATCCCCATAATGAGTTTCCATCAAACACATCCCTTCTGACAATTTTTCCCTCCCCGAGAGTACTTTTGTCAAGGCTTATATCACCGGTTTGCGAATGACAGATAAAAAGTGGTATGAATAGTATTAACGTAATAAAAGCTCCTTTCATCAGGTGAGATCCTTTCTTATAACTTCCATTTTGTCGTTTTCATATTCGCCAAGACCCATCTCTTTAGCCATTTTCAGGGTTGCAATACCTGAACCTGTATCCTCCTTCTGGATTCCCATCTCAATCCGCTTCTTAATCACAATATCATAGCCTATTCTGTCAACAGCCACCGGATCGGTTCCGATCAGAATATCCTTGTAATATGTGAAGAACTGCGGATTTGCACCCGGACCTCCGTTATAGCACCCTTTGATGCCGTCGACAATATTCAGTACTACCTTGTCGCGGATGGGAGGGAAGGCTGGCACCTCAGCTACCGTATTATTCCATAGCCTGGCATGAAGCCTTGAAGTATTGGATATACATCCGAATGCCAGGTTCTTCAGGCAAAGGGTCACGTTGGCTCCGGCGTTTTTCAGGATAGGCAGGTTGATTATCTTTTGCAGCTCCTTTGTAACTATTTTTGAGAAATATGAGTATTCGCCTTCATTGATCATAAAGGGAAGGGTATATTCGTCATATTTCATCTCAGTATTGGCATGATAATACCAGTCAGTGTCTATCATCTTTTCACCGTAGAGTTTGCCGTCTGAATCATAGTATGATCCATCTTTGTCTTTTTGCTCGGTTCCCGTAACTTTTATACCCGGATACGCTTCAGGGGTGAATCCTGTTTCATGAAGCTGGAACTCACGCCTGTCCCATAGTACAATATGCCGCTCTCTGATACCTGCATCAGTAAGCTGACCAATAACCGATCTTACTACTTCATGGCTTGTGCTCAGAGGCTTGCCGGCTACAGGATTAAGCTTGAGACCAATGATCTCTCCGGGTTTAACAAAGTGGCGCCACGCTCTTCTCAGGCTTTTTTCACCTGTAAGGGCCAGCATTCCTTCTGCTATCATCCGGTTTATAGCCTCACTATTGAAAATGTCATCATTTACTGAGTCTTCATCATGAACATGAACTACCTTTCCGGGGTATTTGCCCGGCATGGAAGAGTCATTTCGCGGGTATTTCAAAGCATCCTTGCCGTTAGTTACTATTTGCGGCTGCTGTTCAGGGGACGGCCCACCTGTCAGTGTTGCTCCTGCCAGGGGGGCTACAGATGCTGCCAGTCCGGTGGCGGCCATCGTCTTCAGAAAACTTCTTCTTTTGAGTTCGCCTGGTGTTTCTTGCTTTTTCATAGTAAGATGGGTGGATTATTTAAAATGAGAATCAATAGCAGTTAATTATAGCTAATTTAACAGTTCCGGGGAATAGGAATGCTTTTTTTTTACTATTTTTTTGCCATTAAAGGTAATCATCAGCAGCCGCAAATAAAACAGACTATTGAAAATGATTTAATAATAGTGACAAAACCAGATAGATATGAATCAGTTTAACAGGAGACGTTTTCTCAAATCAGGTGCAGCCGGAGCTGCAGGACTTATGGTTGCAGGAACTGTATATGCCGGTTCATCACCTGCCGGTGAGGATAAGAAGATAATATACAGGACATTAGGCAGAACAGGGCTGAAGGTTCCTGTGGTGAGCATGGGTGTTATGAGGGCCGATAATCCCGGTCTGGTTACGGCCTGTATGGAAAACGGTATTAATTTCTTCGATACGGCCAACGGTTATCAGAATGGACGGAATGAGGAGATGCTGGGAACTGTGTTGAAGGACTATCCACGGGATTCATTCATGATGACAACCAAAGTCAAGCCGGCCGGAGTTGACCGTGCAGGAATACCTTCTGCTGCAACAACTGCAGCTGATTTTGAGGAGAAGTTCAACGTCAGCCTGAAGAGATTACAGATGGATTATGTGGATATTCTATATGTACATGATGTTTCAACCAAAGAGCTCACAAACCATGAACCCCTGCTCGAGCTGCTCAGAAAACTAAAGAAGGATGGGAAGATAAGGTACATCGGGATCTCCACCCACAGGAATGAGCATCTTGTAATCGATTATATGATAGAGAATGGCGAATACGATGTTGTTCTCACATCCTACAACTTCACCCAGGAGCACAGGCAACAGGTGGGAGAGGCTATCCAACGTGCCAGTAAGGCTGGTTTGGGTGTGGTTGCCATGAAGACCATCGCCGGAGGCTTCCTTGACAGGGAAAGAACCAAACCGGTCAATGCCCAGGCGGCTCTTAAATGGGTCCTTTCAAACGAAGGTGTGCATACTACAATACCGGGTCTGGCAGCCTTTGATCATCTCACCAGTGCATTGCCGGTACTGGGGAATATTACCATGACAGAACAGGAGAAGAGAGATGTAAACCTGGGTGTTGCTGATAACGGTCTCTACTGCAACAATTGCCAGGCTTGTGTTCCCTCATGCCCGAAGCAGCTTCCTGTGCCTGAAATGATGAGAGCCTATATGTACGCATATGGATACGGTAGCACAAAAATGGCGTATGATCTTTTGTGTGAGTCGGGTATAGGTGCCAATCCATGTGGCGACTGCAACGATTGTGTCGTAAAATGTGTTAACAGATTTAATGTAAGAGAAAAGATTATGGATGTCAGCAGGGTAGTTAATATCCCGTCTGACTTCCTGACTTAAAAGGGGGAGTATTATGAGAGTAAGAATAATGATTTGTGCAATATCTGCACTTGTTTTTCTATGGCCGGCTCAGCTTTGCCGGGCGCAGGACTTTCTGTTTCCACAGGTGCCGGGCTTTAAAATAGTTAACGATTACCCGGTATATAATCCGGGAGACCTGTGGGATTATATAAACGGGGCTGCTGACGCTTATTTCTCATATGGCTTCTCTGAACTCTATATTGCTGAATACGTAAAGGGAAAAAATATCATTAAGGTGGAGGTCTATGATCATCTTACTCCGATAAGAGGGTTTGGCATTTATTCGCTGGAACGTTCTCCTTCATATAATTTTATAACTATTGGTGCCCAGGGCTATTTCGAGGATGGGCTGATACATTTCTTCAAAGGGAGATATTATGTTAAGGTGGTTACAAACTCCAGGGCAAAACGCATTATGAAATCAGTTGAGACTATAGCCCGGAGAGTGGCTGAGACGCTTCCCGGAGATGCTGAAATGCCATCGATCATCGGAAGCCTTCCTGCTGAAGGAAAATTGCCAAATGAAGAGATGTATATCAATGAAAGCGTGCTGGGCCATATCTTTCTGAGAGGAGCCGTGAAGGCTCCATATAAGGTTGATGATGAATCGTTTAATCTTTATTATTTTGAATATAAATCGGCCATCGAGGCAGCTGAAGCAGTATCAGCATATCTCAGGGTGGCAGATATTGAACGGGACAGCGATTCATCAGGGAAGTACCAGTTCATGGATGGTTATAACGGTCTGGTCTATCTTGTCTGGAACCAATCCTCTGTCGCAGTGATAACAGGCCTCGACAGGGGTATGGAGGAGTTTGTAGCCGGTTTTCTGACCCGGATGCCTGTATTCAGACAGGAGCTGCACTAAATCATAATGGCTTTCGAAGACCCCGTCCTTAAGGAGTTACATTGACATTATTTGACTCTCTATGTTTAAGAATATGCCGGCATTTTCCGTTTTACTGCAAATGTTGATTATTTTCATGCTCCGTTAACCAGACGAAATTTTAAGACCATGTCGAAACTTATGGATAAATCAACCGGATACCGTTTTACGACGAGATTTGGACTGATACTTAGTGCTATCGGGGTTGCTGTGGGTACCGGTAACATATGGCGGTTTCCCAGGATAGCAGCGCAGAATGCCGGTGACGGCGATTCAGGAGCCGGTGCGTTCCTGATCGCCTGGCTGATTTTTCTGTTAATGTGGAGCATACCGCTGATAATTGCTGAATATGCAATAGGAAAAAAATACCGTGCCGGTGTTGTACGGTCATTCATAGGAGGCCTCGGTAAGCGTTTTACCTGGGTTGGCTCATTCGTGGCATTCGTTCCGTGCGCTATCACTTTCTTCTATACTGTGGTAGTTGGCTGGTGCATATATTATTTTTTCTATGTACTGATAAATCCGCTTCCTGAAAGCTATGAGTCATCACTGGCCATTTGGGAGTCGTACCAGAACAGCTATATGCCAATTATTACATTCATTGCAGCAATAGGTCTTGGGGCACTCGCAATCTGGAAGGGCATAGGATCGATAGAAAAGGTCAACAAAATACTGATTCCGTCTCTATTGCTTATAGTGGTAATAAGCGTTATCAGAGCCGTTACCCTGCCCGGATCGGAGGTGGGACTTGGCTATCTCTTCAGGGCAGATTTCTCTCAGCTCGGAAATCCCAAAGTCTGGCTCGATGCGCTTACGCAGAATGCCTGGGATACCGGTGCAGGATGGGGACTGTTCCTTACCTATGCTGCCTATATGAAGATGGAGCACGGAACGGTGAAGAATGCCTTCATTACCGGGATAGGTAACAACACTGTTTCAATATTGTCGGGGATAATGATTTTCGGGACAGTCTTTGCCATTCTGAGGACCGAGATGGGGATGAGTGATCCGGAGATACTCGAAATAATGAAGACCAGCGGACCGGCATCAACCGGACTGACATTCATATGGATGCCTCAGCTTTTCCAGCGTATGTTCGGCGGCAACATATTGTCTGTGCTCTTTTTCCTGGGATTGACATTTGCGGGTTTTACATCGCTGATAGCTCAGCTTGAGTTGCCAACGAGGGTTTTCGTCGATACCGGACTGAAACGCAAGACGGCAATAGGAATGGTTTGCCTGATGACATTCATTTTCGGATTCCCCTCAGCAAGGAATCTTAACTTCCTGAGCAATCAGGATTTCGTTTGGGGTGTAGCCCTGATGATCTCGGGTGCTCTTATTGCTATACTCATTATCAGGCAGGGTACCGATAATATCAGGAGCGAGATAAACTCTGTTGCAACCGACCGAAACGTAGGACGCCTATGGGGTTACATAATGAAATACTTTATTCCCGTTGCGGCTTTGACGCTGCTGATATGGTGGCTTGCACAGTCCTTCGTGCCCGGCGAATGGTACAATCCCTTCACCCAGTACTCGTTTATGTCGTGCATATTCCAGTGGGTAATTGTAGCCGGACTGCTATTCCTCTTCAACAAGAAGATAGCATCGTATTTTGTATAACGGTAAACGGTATCCGGTTACCTTAATGGTTCTTCGCTGTTGGCCATATTCACCACCGTCAGGAAGAGCAGCTTAGCCATATCCTCCATTATCTCGGGCTTGATGATATCGAGATTGTCGCCAGGTACATGGTAGTAGCTTCTTGAACCGCTGGTATAGAAGCTGAGGCTTGGTACGCCTGCGGTAAGGAATCTTGCTGCATCGAGACGGGGCCGGCCCAGGTTTGCAAAGAAATTGGTACTCAGGGGCCTGTGGACATACTTTTCATTGGCCTCTTCGACATACTTCCATAGTTCCGGATAGTTTCTCCCTGCGTTGGCGCCAATCATGTGGCCTATTCCCACTCCGTCCATATTCAGGAGTATGCTCTTTTCGAGAGGGAATACCGGATTTTCAAGATATGCCTTTGCTCCGACGATACCCTGTTCTTCGGCTCCGAAGGAGAGGAACAGTACAGACCTTTTGAGTTCTATATTGTTTTGAGTGAGCGCTTTGGCTACGCCCATCATCACTGCCACAGCCGATGCATTGTCGTTCGCTCCGGGAATGAGCTCATAGCAGAGACCCATATGGTCGAGGTGGGCTCCGATGATAATAACTTCCTTGCTGAGTTCGGGGTCGGAACCTTTCAGCAGTCCGATAATATTGGTACCTCTTCCATCGGGAAAATGTTCGGTACTCATTTTGATTGTAGCTGTTTTTCCTGTGTTGAATGATGCTGGTTTTAGCTTTTCGCGGATTGATCCTACCACTTCCCGGTGGTTCTTCCCGGTTCCTGCAAAAACATCACGAACGACAGAGTCGGCTACATGAACGTATATGAAATCCTTGTGGTAGGCGTTGTTCGGATTGGCGATGGGACCGTAGTTGTAGAGCATGCCGACCGCTCCGTTCTTCACCGCATTCATCAGCTTGGTCTGGTGAAATGAGTGCTCAAACCATGGATTGAACTTTTCGGCTCCGGCATTTGGTGAAACAGGAGATTCAGGCTCTATCAGTATGATCTTTCCTCTGACATCGATGCCCTTGTAGTCATCATAATCGAGCTCGGGAGCGGTAATTCCGTAACCCGCATAGACAACTTCGGCTGTTACTGTGCCGTTGCCTGAGGTTGATCCGGGCATGTATTCGGTCACATACTTGTAATTTTTTTGTACCGATCCGTTCTTACCCGAACTTAGGTGCAGGCTCACCCCGCAATCGGGATAAATCAGTGTATATGGGATGTCAAACCACTGGAACCAGCTTCCGTTGTCACCGGCAGGGGAGAGGCCCCACCCCTCGAACATAGATGCCAGCCATTCGGCACACTCCTGATATTCAGGAGTTCCCGTAAGCCGCCCCGCGTATTTCTCATCGCACTGAATGGCCACCCACTCAAGCAGGTCATGACTCGATATAGTGTGCATTGCGCTAACCACCGGATCGATTTGCGCACGCTGCTGTGCCGATACCACCAGTGAAAAACTTAATGCAAACAACAGGAATAAAATATCTCTTTTCATTATATAAGTATTTGGTTTATAATCATTACGCCCTCTACGCCCTCTACGCCTTCTTCGCCATTATGCCCTTATTTTAACAACCCCGCCAGAAACTCTTCCATTTCTTTAAATTCTTCTTCATTATAGCCTATTCCCTGCCAGGCGATCCTGCCATCCTTACCTATAATTACATTCCTTGGAATGGATATTTCAGCGTATTTCGAAAATACTTCACGTTTGGGATCGGGAGCAAACGGCAGATTGAAACCTTTGGCTGCTGCGAAATCCTTAAGTACCTTTTCATCGTGTTCCCTGCCAAGGACAAGAAGTACAAAATCATCGTTGTTGCGGTACTTGTTCCATATGTTCTTTTCAAGCACCGGCAGTTCCATATTGCAGGGTCCGCACCATGTGGCAAAGAATGTGAGCATGATAACCTTATCTTTCATTGCGGTCAGGTCAACGACCTTACCATCGATTGTTGTAGCGGTGAAGAGAGGTGCTTTGTCGCCGACCTTTAGCAGGGTTCCGTTACCTGTCTGTGCTTTTGCAGTTGCCATGGCGCAAAAGATTAGTAATATTACTGTTAATGAGTTTTTCATATTATGTTTGAGATAATAATAAAACCCAATATTAGCAATTTTTTCCCCTTGTGTATCATCCTTATGACAAATAAGATGATATGTTGTAAAACTGAATCCGCGAATTTTGTTCAATACAACCACTGGAAATACTATCTCTTTTTTTACTTTTATGCTTTAGGCATGAAAACAAAATTTTGTTACGCAATAAATATATTAACCATTAATCCTATGAGACGAAATTCATTTTTAATGGCTGCAGCCATCATCCTTGTCGTATCATTAACAGCCTGCAATAGGCAGACTGCTGACATTGTACTTATTAACGGGGAAATTTTCACGATGGATGAGGCCCTTCCATGGGCTGGTTCACTCTCGGTGACAGGGAATACCATCACCGGTGTCTACGAGTCAGAAGAGGGAGCCCGGCGGGACGCCGGACCGGAGACGCGCGTGATAGACCTTGAAGGGGCATTCGTGGTGCCCGGATTTATAGATGGTCACGTGCATTTCAACAGCTCGGGTGGACTTATAAACGATGCAAACCTGATGAAGGTTTCTGATAATGTTGGCTTACGGGCAGAGATCAGCCGTGTGGTAGGCATTGTCGGCAGTGGAGAATGGATTACAGGAGGATTATGGGGCGCTTATGAGGAGTGGGCCCTGGGAGCAGCTGCCGCCGGTGACAAGAAGGTTGAAAGATGGAAGCCGTCAAAAGATATTATCGACGATATTACCCCTGACAACCCCTGCTTTCTCAATAACTTCGACCGCTCAATGTACCTGGCAAACACGGCAGCACTGAAGGCAGCCGGACTCGATCAGAAAGCCATTCAGGGTATGGAGAGGGACAGGTCTGGCAGGCCTACCGGACTCATTTACGCTGGTTCTCCTGCGATCAGCCAGATCAGAAAAGTGGTTAAACCAAAGTCGGAAGAGAGAATGCTTGAGGAGAACAGGGCTGCCCTGAAGGCACTTGCCGCTGCCGGCGTTACTGAGATTCACGATATTGCTACACCGGCCCAGACGGAGAGGTTTGTCAAACTATATGAAAACGGTGATCTTACCTGTCGTATCTGGTTGCGGCCCGATCTTTCGATGGCCCCGAAAATGAAGGAGGAGGGCTTTACGATGGGTTTGCATCCGGTAACAAAGCAGCCGGACCCTTTCCTGCGTCTGGGTGCTTTCAAAGGCTATATAGATGGCATAATGGGTACTCACGGAGCACTCTTCTTTGAGCCTTACGACGATCAGCCAGATAATTTCGGCCATTACCGTCCGCACACCAGTAACGACCCACAGCTTCAGGTTCCTGATATGGATAAGATGTATAACCTCGTTAAGACCGGGTACGAGGCTGGGTTTGTATCTAATGTACATGCCATAGGCGACAAGGGTGTATCTCTTATGCTTGACCTTTACGAGAGACTAATGAACGATCTTGGCCGCGATCTTGACGGTTTCAGGGTAATACATGCCCAGGTAATCAGGCCCGAGGATTTCCCGCGTTTTAAGCAGCTTAATGTAATAGCAGAAGTAAATCCATACCATGTTTCCGATGATATGAGATGGATGGAAGAGAGGATAGGCAGTGAGCGATGCAGGGGAGCCTACGCCTTCAGGTCGCTTATTGACAATGGCGCAATGTTGTCGTTCGGTTCAGACTGGCCCGGAACATCAGCTGCCGAGTACCTGATGCATCCGAAAAACCTTATTCATGCCGCGGTGAACCGCACTACCCTGAACCATGAGCCCGAAGGTGGCTGGTTCCCTGAAGAGAAAATCACTGTTGAGGAATCGCTTAAAGCCTATACCATTAACAATGCCTACGCCGCCTTTGACGCTGAGACAAGAGGCTCGCTGGTAAAGGGCAAGCTGGCCGACATTGCAGTCTGCGACCTAAATCTTATGACATGCGACCCGAAGGATATTCTTAACATGAATATTCTTATGACCATCGTCGACGGAAAGGTGGTGTACGAAAAGTAGGGTAAAAGATGGATCCTCTCCCAATGGAATTATAACTCTCAAAATCTCTATCTCATTAGAGATAAAAAAGTGATGCTGGATGTATATCTGGCGGAGCTTTACAATGTTGAAACCCGCAGATTAAATGAACAGGTAAAGCGTAACATATCACGCTTACCCTTTACAAATACCTCAAAACCTGTTTGAGGGTTCATATTGCATTTCTGTGACGATTTATGTATGAAAAGGGAATTTTTTTAGCCGGCTGGAGAAAATTTGGGTTGAAATGGTAAAAATTCGATTTTGTATGTGTCACTATATGAGGCATATGTGACTGTGTATAAAATTTATTTATAAATCCTCCTCTATAAATGGCCCAAATCTGACATTATTAGGCGGAAATAAAAACAAACACAACATGGGTAATTTGTTTATGAGGCTTGCAACAACAGTTTCAATTATCATCAGTCTGAGCCTGGCTATGTCGGCTCAGCATACCTTAACCTGGCCGGTGCGTCATTCGATGCCCGATAATCCGGTAGTTCTTCCAGAAGTTGGACCGACCGGTGCAGCGAACATCACAATTCC
>JAWOIF010000010.1:0-2772 GCA_046484805.1 Bacteroidales bacterium | reverse complement strand
TTGAGAGATGAAGCTTAGGATGCAAATTTAAGAATATATTATAACTATTTTTAAAGGGCATCTTCATAGCTCCGGGGTCACTTGCAATATGTGCCGGAACGATGTTGGGAAAATCTCTGAAAAACGTTTACTTTTACCGCTTTAAACAAGCTTAGGGATTAATATTAAAAGGGGTTATTATGGCAAATCAGAAAAAGATCAGGGGAGTAATTGCAATTCTTACCGGCGGAGGAGATGTGCCTGGGCTGAATCCGGCTATCAGGGCTGTTACTATCAGGGCGAACCGTGAGGGATACAAAGTAATCGGACTCAGAAGGGGCTGGGCCGGCATTATGGAACTAAAGAGGGATAACAAGGCCGATAACAGCGATTGCTATCAGACACTTAGCGATGATCTGGTTAACAAAGCCGGTCGTACCGGAGGTACTTTCCTTCATACATCAAGGACCAGGCCCAGCCACGTACCAAAGGAGGGTGTTCCTGACCACCTTAAGGATAAATACCAGAATGAGTTTAACGATCTTACCCCCGAAGTGGTGAAGAATCTGGAATGGCTGGGCGTAGATTATCTCATTCCGATAGGCGGTGACGACACCCTTAGTTATGGGGTTCACCTTTATAAACAGGGAGTTAAGGTAGTTGCTATTCCGAAAACAATGGATAATGATGTGCCCGGAACTGATTATTGTATCGGATTCAGTACATGTGTCACCCGTACAATCCAGATGACAAACAGTCTCAGGACTTCAGCAGGTTCTCATGAACGAATAATGATACTCGAGGTATTTGGTCGCTATGCCGGATTCACCGCGATGCTACCGACCATGGCAGGAGCTGCAAACAGGTGTGTGATACCAGAGTACAAGTTTGATATAGAAAAGATTACATCATTGCTTGTTGAAGACCGGAACATGAATGCCAGTAAGTATTCAGTGCTCCTTATTTCCGAGGGAGCCATGTTCATAGGTGGTGAGATGATCTTTGCAAGCAGTGAAAAGGATGCCTATGGTCATGCCAAACTGGGAGGAATAGGAGACGTGGTCTCAAATGAAATAAAAAACCATACCCATAAATTCAATAAGGGAAAGACCATCAATATCATAAACCAGAAGCTGGGCTATCTTGTCAGGGGTGGCGATCCTGATGCCGTCGACTCAATAGTACCCATGGCATACGGTAACCTTGCCCTTGACCTTATTCTGAAGGGAATCCACGGAAGGGTGGTTGTTCTAAAGAATGGAAGGTATGACAACGTACCGATAGATGTTGTTACGGCATCCAAGAAGGTGGTTAAGGTATCTGACTACTACAATACGGAAAGACTAAGGCCATTCTATCATAGTTTTGAGATGAAGCCGTTCTTCCTCATGGCGGCAGAATACTGATGTTCAGTTGGAGAAGGGAACAGTAGTAAAATCGACCGGCAAAAGATACAATGTCCGTACTTTCAGTGGGGAGATTATCTCCTGTACCATTAAGGGCAGGTTCCGGACAAGAGATATAAAAACGACAAATCCGCTGGCCGTAGGAGATCACGTAGCCTTTATCAGAACCTCCGACGCCGGTGAAGGGGTCATTACTGAGATGGAACCTCGCCGTAATTATATTATCAGAAAGTCATCAAATCTCTCGCATGAAGCACAGATTATAGCCGCAAACCTCGATCAGGCGATTGTTATGGTGTCGATGGTTAATCCCGAAACGCCAATAGAATTCATAGACAGATTTCTTGTAACCTCAGAGGCATATTCAATTCCGGCCATCGTAATGTTCAACAAAACGGATCTATACGATGAAGACAATTCGGACAAACATAAATACCTTGTAAGACTATATGAAAGTATAGGCTATCAGACCATTTCGGTATCTGTCGCTACAGGTGTAAACAGAGAAAAACTGGCCGTACTATTACAGGGTAAAATTTCATTGTTATCAGGAAATTCCGGCGTAGGGAAATCATCGATGCTGAACCTGCTGAATCCTTCACTGCGTCTGAAGACAAAAGAGATTTCTGATTATCACAGGCAGGGTAAGCATGCAACTACTTTTCCCGAAATGCATTTTATGCCATTTGGAGGCGCCGTAATAGATACTCCCGGAATCAGAGGGTTCGGAGTAATTGATCTCGAAAAGGGAGAGACCTATCATTTTTTTCCCGAGATCTTCAGGGTTGCAGCTGACTGCCGGTTCCATAATTGTTTACACATTAATGAACCTGGTTGTGCCGTTATGGAGGCTCTTGATGATGGATCGGTCTCCTGGAGCCGCTACAGAAGCTACATCAGTATTCTTGAAGGAGATGACGGTAAATACAGGTGATTTTGAATATCTTGATTATTAGATATAACTTTATGACAATCCTGAAATCAAAATTCTGAAGATGAGAAGAGCAACAATAATAGCGGTAATCCTGTTGATTCTAGTAAAAAAATGTAATGGCTCACCACCGCCCATACCTCTCGGGCGGACCAGCCCATTCCCAAAGGAGAAGTTAAGTTCGTTAGCTCAGATGGTAATGCTGTATTGTGGAAGCCTCGTTAGCTATCGGGGGTTGCCGCCCCGCCCCGTGCCGAAAACGTACGTTCGGGTGGGCCAGCCCGTACCGTTCTGGCAGGCTTGTTTTTGAAAAACCTTCATCATAACGATGAAGGTTTTTTTTGTTTTGTACCCTGCACGGATTGCAAATCCGCGCTAATCAGGGCTTATATTTAAAAAGCACTTATCGAAGGATAGGTGCTTTTTTTGTTTTTGAGAATTGCGTTATCTATGGCA
>JAWOIF010000178.1:0-6905 GCA_046484805.1 Bacteroidales bacterium | reverse complement strand
GCTCGAGATAAGGAGTGAAACGTCAACTGCTTCTCTTTTTAGAAGATTTATAAGGAAATAAGGAAAGTGAAGAATATACCTTATATATATATAGTTCTGGTACTACTGACCTTAAACTCACAGGCACAGCACTCAATCTCTTTAAACGACACCCTCAGAATCAATGAGGTTATAGTTACCGGCAAACCAGTACTCCGGGCTTCTGGTTTTACAAAAACGGTAATCGACAGTTCGCTGATACGGGACAACATAAACACTTCACTGGCTGATATTCTCAGGAGTGGTTCACCAATGTTTGTGAAGACCTATGGTCCCGGAGGTATAGCCACTGTCTCATTGAGGGGGGCGGGGGCCTCCCATACAGTTGTAATCTGGAATGGAATAAGCCTGAATTCACCTATGATCGGGCAGACTGACTTCATGCTTTTGCCTGCTTTGCTTGCAGATGAGATCACGGTGTACAACGGAGGGAGCTCCGTGGCAGTAGCACAAGGAGGTCTCGGAGGAGTGGTTGACGTAGTGACCAGCCCGGAGTGGAACAGACCTGAAAAGCATGAAATATTTCTTTCAACCGGGAGCTATGGCAGATATTCAACGGCATACATCGGAAGGTATGGAACCGGAAACTGGAGATTTACATCGAGGGTAGGCTATAACCTTGCGAGGAATAACTTCAGGTATGTCAATCAATACCTTACAGATGAAGCTGTAAGTGAGAAGAGGGATAATGCAGCCTTTCGGCAAAAGGTTGCCGTGCAGGAAGCATGGCATAAAGGCAACAGGTCAGTAACAGGCATTAAAATATGGCTACAGGAGAGCAGGAGGGATATTCCGGTACCTGTTAATGTTTCGCCTTCATCTCATGATGAGCATCTCAGCAACCTCTCCTTATTCAGTTATATGAATCATGATTATTTCTTCGCAAAAGATATGGTCTGGTCATCAGTCGCATCATTTCAGTCGGACAGGATGCATTACCAGGATCTGGTCACGGGAATAGACTCTCCATCATCATTTAACAGAATCTCATTAAAGAGCACTCTTCTAATAAACAAGGGAGAGAAGACTGCTCTTAAAGCATCTCTCTCTGCTGAGGCGGGAACAGTTGAGAGCCTTAATTATTCTACCGGTGTCAGTCGGCATATGGCATCTGTGTCGCTTGCAGTTGATCACAGGCTCAATAGGGTTTCAAACGTAAATATCAATTCGGTAATGAGCATGGTTGACGGAAACATACTGTCACCAGATATTTCGGCAGGCTTCGAAATCAAACCTGTTACCGGAAGTGACCTTGCTTTAAAGACAAATATTGCCGCCAAAACAAGAGTACCTTCAATGAATGACCTGTATTGGATCCCCGGAGGTAATGAAATGCTTAAACCAGAGAGGGGCTACAGCGGAGAAATATCCTTCGATTATACCGAATCTTTATACAAGAATCTTAAAATTAATCTTTTCGCAACGACATATCTCAATTCGGTCAGGAATATGATTGTATGGCAGCCCGGCACAGGAGGAATATGGTCTCCTGAAAATATAGGAACAATAATATCACGGGGAGTTGAATCGGGCAGTTCCCTGTCCCTCGAATCAGGAAGTAATTACATCAGGCTGATGATGACATATACCAATACAGTTTCAAGAGAGGCAGATAAAAATGAGCAGCTTATATATGTTCCGCGGCATATGTCATATGGCGAGATAAGAGCCGCGACAGGCAGACTTATTGCCGGAACATCGTTGCAATGTACAGGGAAAAGATATGTTGCGGCAGATAATACCCGGTATTTGCCTGCCTTTGCAGTTACCGACCTTTGGGTGGGAATAAGAAGCAACAATAACAAGATACCTTTTGATGTAACAGTCAGGTTTGAAAATCTATTCAATATCAACTACCAGATAGTAGCTTACCATCCTATGCCTCCGGGTGCTATCCTGCTTAATTTATCGTTGAAATCAGGCATACGTGATAATAAATGAGACTCTTTCATACTATAATAATATTAGTTATAATGATCGCCTGTGAACGGATCGATCCTGGTCCGGTGGTGACTGATCAGGATTCGGGGCTGCTATCCGGAACCGGATTTTTCATAATGAATGAAGGGAACTTTACACGTGGTAATGGCTCACTCTCATTTTTTTCAATAGATTCGTCAAAGATCTATAATAATATATTCCTGGGAGCAAATAACAGAGGACCCGGTGATATACCCTTTTCAATGTATATACAGGGCGATACCGGATATCTGGTGGTTAATAATTCGGGAAAGATTGAAATGATCGACATGAAGACCGCAAAGTCGATCACAACCCTGACAGGGCTGAATTCTCCACGATACCTCGAAGCCGTACGTAATGGAACGGCATATGTTTCCAGCCTTTATTCCGATTCTATTATTATCATTGATCTCGTAGAATGCACCATCAAGGGCTATATTGACATTGGCCGAAAGTCGGAGATGATTAAAGTGGCCGGGATGAAAGTTTATATTGCATCATGGTCGGGCGACAATACAGTAACTGTTATTGATGCCCGTAACGATATGATAATAAGCACTATCAGCGTAGTTTCAGAACCTGAGAGCATGGTGCTTGACAGGCATGGTAGATTATGGGTACTCTGCTCAGGTGGGTATATGAAGGAGGAACCACCTGCACTGATATCAATTGACACTGCGACAAACAAATTGGCTTCCGAGATTGCATTCTCTCAATTGGCGTATCCGACATCGTTGAAAATTGATTATAGTGGAGATATCCTCTATTTTGTCAATAACGGAGTCTACAAGATGTCGGTCCTTGATACTGAAATTCCCGCGGCACCCTTTATTCCGGCTAACGGAAGGCTGTTTCAAAGAGTGGGTCCCATTCTGCAAAGTGGAGATATCTATATTTCTGATGCCAATGATTATCAAAGAAAAGGATTTCTGTTAAAATATGATTCAAACGGCAATTTCAAGCAAAGCTGGGAGGCTGGAATAATACCAGGGCATATGGTCATCAATGAAGTTAAAGAATAATATATATCTCTGTCTTGCAGCGTGTATCGCGATCTGCTCCTGCAATGGAAAAACTTCAGGGAGGCAGACTCATGTGGCGGGTAATGAAGGGTTGCCTGGCAGAAACCATTATGCCACACACTTCAAACTCACTGATAGTGCTGATTATACTATTCTTGAGATCATAGAACCGTGGCAGGGAGCTTCCGGGGTTATACAAAAATGGTATCTTATTGAAGAAGATATCTCTGGTTTTACAGCACCAAAAGATGATGGTGCCATACTACAGATACCGGTAAGAAGTATAGTATGCATGTCGGCCACCCATGTGGCAATGGTTTCAGCACTGGGAATGGAGGATGCATTATGTGGTGTTTCAGGAACCGGACTGATATTCGATCAGTCTGTAAGGAATTCAATTGCTTCAGGCCATATCCGTGAAGTAGGTTATGACGAAAACATGAACAGGGAATTGCTGGTGGAGATGGCACCGGATCTTATTATAGCATACGGAATCGGAAGCGGGTCGGTAAGCCATCATGTCAAGCTTGCCGAACTGGGTCTTAAGGTTATGTATAATGCAGATTACCTTGAAAATGATCCTCTGGGCAAAGCAGAGTGGATAAGAGTATTTGGAGTGCTCCTGGGCAAACGTGCATTGGCTGACTCGATCTTTGTTTCATCTGAAGAGGAGTATATAAGTATTAAGGAGACCGTCTTGGGGAAAAATGCCGGCAAACCCCATGTGATGATGGGCCTGCCATGGAAAGAATCGTGGTATATTTCTCCGGGTAACTCTTATATAAGCAAACTGATAGAAGATGCCGGTGGTTCATATTTGTGGAATGATTTAAGGTCTGACTTCTCAATGCCCTTTAACCTGGAAAATGTCTATGTCAGGGCTGTTAATGCCGATTACTGGCTTAATCCAGGTACTGCAACTCATTTTTCCGATATAATCTCAACTGATCACAGGTTGTCATCGTTGAAGGCATTTTCCGAAAAACGGATATATAACAACAATTTGATGGTCAATTTATCTGGTGCAAATGATTACTGGGAAACAGGTTCTCTCAGGCCAGGCCTGATACTTAAGGATATGGCGATGATATTTAACAAAGACCTTTTCCCTGGTGACACACTAAGGTTTTTCAGACAACTTCAGTGGAAATAAATGGAGAACAAAAGAATATATGATATCAATGGCATTGACGGGGCAAAAAGCCGGAATCTGTTGCTTTTTATTATTCTGATGGTCCTTATGATTCTGCTGTTCGGTATTGATATTATTACCGGCTCTGTTAAAATACCAGCAGGAGAGGTGTTCAGGATACTGGCCGGTTCTGATACCTCTCAATGGTCAGTGATCGTTCTTAAGTTCCGCATTCCAAAAGCTATAACCGCCATGGTCGCAGGAATGGCTCTTTCAGTCAGCGGTCTTCAGATGCAGACTATCTTCCGGAATCCAATGGCCGGTCCTTACGTTTTGGGTGTAAGCTCGGGGGCGAGTCTGGGAGTTGCCCTGGTAATACTTGGATTCGCGTTTTTGTTTCCATCTGCCGTTACAAAAATTCCGGGTGACTGGCTGGTGATTGCTTCAGCATGTGTTGGTGCAGGTTTAATAATGATATTTGTAACCTATCTGGCTGTCAGGGTAAGGGATATTCTTACCGTCCTGATACTCGGAATCATGATAGCGGGAGGAATATCAGCAATTGTGACAATATTGCAGTATTTTACCAGTGAATCACTTCTCAGGGCATATGTGATATGGACCATGGGCAGTCTGGGAAATCTTACCATCAGTCAACTTTGGGCAATGGTATTAACCGTACTGGCAGGAATAACTATCAGCCTGTTTACAATTAAAGCCATGAACGTACTATTGCTGGGTGAAAACTATGCAAGGTCAACAGGTGTCAATGTAAAAGTTGCCAGAGTGGCCATATTTATCAGCACCAGTCTTCTTGCAGGTGGCATTACCGCTTTTTGCGGCCCTATTGGATTTATTGGCATTGCCGTACCACATATTGCAAGGATGCTTTTCAGAACATCCGATAACAAGGTGCTGCTTCCTGCTTCAGCCATAACGGGAGCCGCTGTTATGCTGCTGAGCGACATCATATCACAAATGCCCGGAAGCGACAAGGTATTACCTGTAAACGCAGTGACATCTTTGCTGGGCATACCGGTGGTTATTTGGGTTATCCTTAAGGGACGCATGATTAAAACCGGAGCTTGATGAAAACTGATAATTCAATATTTCTGAAGCTCTCAGATCTGGTAGTTGGTTACCATGGCAAGGCCCTGATGCCACCTGTAAACGCTTCTATAAAAAGAGGAGAACTGGTATCAGTAGTAGGTCATAACGGAATAGGTAAGAGCACACTGCTGCGTACACTGGCAGGGGTCTCGGAAAGGCTTTCAGGAGGTATTGCAATAGATAATGATGATATTAAAGATATAGATATCAAGGAATTAGCCAGAAGAGTCGGATATATCTCAACCGATATAGTCAACGTTCCCAACATGACAGTGTTTGATCTCATTGCTACCGGCAGATATTCCTACACAAACTGGTTCGGTGCTATAACAGAAACTGACAGGCAGATAATTTACAGATCAGCGAAACTGACAGGAATAACTCACCTCATTGACAGGTTCCTAAATGAGTTATCAGATGGTGAAAGGCAGCGCTCAATGATCGCAAGAGTACTTGCACAGGATACTGATCTGCTGATAATGGATGAACCTGCTGCATTTCTCGATATCAGGAACCGGCACGAAATAATGAATCTGCTACACCAGCTTACACGAGCAGCTACAAAGACAATTGTTATGTCAACCCACGATCTTCAGTCAGCAATGGGAGAGTCGGATGTAATATGGGTACTGACAGGAGATGGACTTACCGTTGGAGCTCCTGAAGATCTTGTTCTGCAGGGGGCTTTCGAAGCTATTTTTTCTTGTGATACAGTTAAGTTTAAGAAATCAGATGGTAACTTCTATCCTGTGAGAGAGGTTAGGGGAGAGGCTTCTGTTACGGGAACCGGGCTAATGGCTCAATGGACAATAAAAGCCCTGACAAGGGCGGGCTATAGATTTAGAAACGTCTCTTCTGCTGACGGAGTAAATGTGGTTTGTGACGAATCCGGTAATAGCTGGAGAGTCAGCTACATGGGGGAATGCAATTCATTCAGTTCACTTTATGATCTGTCAGAGTTTCTTAGAAGAGCAGAATGACTATCTGCCGAACTTCCTGTAGTTCTCAATAAATGCCTCCACACTTTCAGCTGGTAATTTCTTGGCGATTATCTCCTTCTCCCTGTTAAGGATAAAAATGGCAGGTGTGGCAGTAATATTATAGAAGAAGTCGTAGTGTGTAAGTCTGTCCGGGTCCCAGCCGTTAATCCATGAAAGGCCATTTTCGTTGATATATTTCTCCCACGCTTTTCTGTCAGGCTGTGTACAGATTGAAAATATCTCAATGCCTTTGTCTTTGTTTTTAAGGTAGAACTCATGCAACAATGGTGTGGCAGTCTTACAATGACCGCAATCAGGTTCCCAAAAATAGAGAATCAGGAACTCGCTGTCTATATGCTGCAGAGATACGGTTCCATGCCTGAAAGTCTCCATTACAATGTTGATGGCCTTGTTACCGATAATTGATGGTCTTATTCTGTCTACATCTTTTCTCAGATTTTCGATAAATTCGGCAGATGCCCAGTCGGCCCTGCCTGAGAGGTAGATATCATCGGCCAGTTTTACAACTATTGCATCATGACCCATTATAGAGCTCTCCCTGAAATGGTTAAACAAAAAGACTGCGACGTATTGCCATGTCTTGCTGCTTCCTTCGGCCAGTGCAAGTACCTTGTCGATACTCTTTATCAATGAATCAGG
>JAWOIF010000167.1:0-4670 GCA_046484805.1 Bacteroidales bacterium | reverse complement strand
GGCCGGGCACGTTGGTGACCGTCATGTTGAACGGCCTGATCGCCGAGCCGGCCACCCGGTTGGCCAGCGACAGCAACGGCAACGGCGTGCCCTTGCTGAGGTCGACGAGCGTGGCCGCTCCCAGCGCCTGGTTGGTGAGTTTGAGCCGCTTGGTCTCGGCCTGGATGAACTTCAGCCGTTTCACCGGGTCGGGCTCGGAGATCGGGAGGTTGACGAGCCACATGGCGACCTGATTGCCCATCGTGCCCCGCTGCGATGCCTGACGGACGCTCACCGGCGCCATCACCCGGAACTCGACGCCGACGGTCGAGAAGTCCCGTTCCACTTCGAGGAAGTGACGGACCGCACCGGCCACGATCGCCAGCACCACGTCGTTGACGGTGCCGCCGAGGGCGTTCTTGACCCGTTTCACGTGCTCGAGGTCGAACTCGGTCCAGTCGAACCGCCGGTTGGGTCCGATGTCGGGGTTGAGCGGTGTGCGATCCGACGGGCGGAGCCAGCCCGACCGTAGTGAGTTGGCAGCCGCCATCAGGTTGGACCTGACCAGGGACACACCGCAGTCAACCAGAGCAGGATGCTTGAGTTTTTTATCTATCACCTGATAATGAATTAGCAGGCAGCAGCCTAAACTTATATCATGAGCCCGCCTTTCATCTGTTGAGAGGCGGGTTTTTATAGTTGATCAGAATCGGAAACCAATTGAAAGATAACCCTTTACCGGAGGGTAGAAGAACTCTTTATTGTAGATGCCGTGCATCACTCCCACTTTTATAGGGCCGGCAATTGACATGTATCCCAGGCCAATGCCATAGCCTCCCAGCGCTGATAGATCGTTACTGTTTCCCGGTTCCTGAATAATGAAAAAATCGGAATGACAAGTCAGGTATAAGTCCTTCAGCAGGGTTATGTTTGCGTCAATGCCTGCGCCTGCCGCCCTCTTGACAGGAATCTGAAGAGCGTGGAAACCTGTAACGGGAATCGATCGTCGGGAGACCTTCTCTATACCGCCAAGCAGAAAGAAATTGTTTCCGGCAATGGCTGGATTTGTTTCAGAGATGAACAGCGCCGTACCCTTCAGGCACAGTGTCAGTTTTGGGTCGGGAGAGAAATAACTCCTTACCTCACCGTGAAGGGTAAGAAATCTTTCGAAGCTGAAGTCGCTGACGTCCTCACTGCTAATAACAACCCTTGATGTGTCTGTTCTGATAATGCCGGAGTATAACTTTGATACTCCCCCTGAAAAGTTTAGTGTAGTTCCTGACCGCGGATAATGCTTGTTATCAAGCGTATTCACCTGGTAGTTGTATGCAAGTGAGAGATAGTTGTATTTTAACCTTCTTAGATTTGAGGGTGAAATATAGTCTGTTGAGATGCTCATTGACTTAATGTCTCCTTCCAGGCTCATCATATGGTTAAGGCCAATCCTTTTTTGAAGTGAGAGCCCTGTTATAATATCCTTGCCTGTCATTGTTCCTGTCTCGTCATTGATTGTTACATGTAACATCCTGGTAGTCTCAGCATTGAGGTTTGCTCCAATTGCAAACTTCTCGTTCCTGTCAAGAAACTGCAGTGCGCTGAAATTAAATTTGTTATACTGGCCCAGGTAGGTGTCAAGATAAACGCTCATACCTGTTGAGAGAATATTTCTGAGAACCACTGACAGTAGCATACCCGAGCTGAGTGCGTTATCGTAGTGAAGTGAAGCATAGAGCATATTGGGAGCCTTTTCGATGCATTCAATTACCAGTGTCAGTGATTCGTCTTCCGGCTCGATCCTGTAGGTTATTTTATCAAACAGAGCCTTCCCGTAGAGCAATTCAATACTTTCAGCCAGTTTTTCCTTGGTTACCATTTCTCCGGGTTCAAGATCAAGAATACCAAGTATCTTGTCTGCAGGGGTGCGCACATTTCCCTCAACTATTATATTATCAAAAGTGTAAGTTTGTTTCATGAGCAGGTTCTCAGGCTGAGGTCTGGTGCCGTATCTGTTAAGGGAATCAGCTATTCTTGCAAAATCCTCTTTAAACGGAAGGGCTGCCCGGTAACCTCTGGCCACCAGCGTATCAACATTATCGAATGCAAAAGAGGAAAGATCCTTGACACCCGGCTCTATCAGGATATGGATATTCTTCTTCTCTGACACGTAGTCAGAATGGCTGGTCAGCATCGCCACCTGTTTCAGAATATTTGTCACTGATTCGATACTCTCTTCCGTTGAAGGATGAAATCCGACATAAGAGCCTATTATAATATCGGCTCCCATATCTTTAAGCTCTGAAACAGAGATGTTGCGTACTACCCCTCCGTCGACAATGAGTTTCTGATCAATCCATACAGGAGCGAATACTGAGGGGATGGCCATACTGCCTCTCACCGCCTTTGGAAGATATCCCTGGCTAAGTACTACCTTGTTTGCTGAAAGAATGTCTGTTCCAAGACAGAGAAATGGCAAAGGCAGCTTCGAAAAGTCGTTTATATCGGCAGCAGGCCAAAGGTAGTAGTTCAGCATGTTGTCAATCTGCTGACCGTTTATCAGGGCTGCAGGCAGGGTGATTGATCCTCCTCCCAGCGGCAGTGTTATAAGACTGTTGAAAAAATACCTCTTTTCCTGGAAGATCACCTTGTTTTCCGGGATCTTGTCTGAGAGCATAGTATTCCAGTCAATCGATTTGAGGGCTTTCTGCAGACTGTCGAGACTATAACCTAAAGCGTAATGACTGCCTATAACACTTCCCATACTTACCCCGGTGATGAGATCGGGATAAAGGCCTGCCTCCTCCATTACCTTTAAAACACCTATATGGGCAATACCGTGTGATCCTCCACCGCTGAGCGCAATGCCCACCCTTGGCCGCCTGCCTGCCACCTCCTGCGCCGGTGTTGAGCCACAGAGCAGAAACAACGCTATAACAGCAAAGCAGCTTGCCTGAACAGTTTTTCTCAGAGATTTCGTCATAAAAGTGACTGATTTCAGCATAAAATTACCACTTGCCCCCTTCATATGCAAATTTCCGGTGTCCGGTATCCGGTATCCGATGGCTGGTGTTGTGTCCGGCTGCTGTTGTCCGGTGTCTGGTATCTGGTGTTGTGTCCGGTAAACGATTCCGTTGCCAATAACCAGTAATCAGTTTTTCCCGATCGAAGGGAGATTATCAAAGCCAAATCGCAAATCGCAAATCGCAAATCTGATATCTGACATCCACTGCCCTGAACCCTTATCCTTTATGTTTGTTTTCTATATATGGACACACCGAATGCCATATTATTGTATGATGGTTGCTGCAATTTATGCAATACCTCTGTCATGTTCATCAAAAAACGAGACAGAAAGTTGGCATTTCGTTTTGTTCCCCTGCAGTCTGAAGAGGGAGTGCAGCTTCTTACAGAGAAGAAAATTCCTGATCAGGATAACGGCACGGTGATTCTGATATACTCAGATAAGTTCTATATGCGCTCTGACGCTGCCCTGATGGCTCTCAGGATACTTGGCAGGGGTTGGCAGCTGCTCTACGTGTTTATCATCCTGCCTCGCTTTATTCGCGACGGCATATACCGGCTGATAGCCAAAACCAGGTACAGACTCTTCGGCCGAAGCGATACTTGCTGCACCCCCTGATTCCTGATCCCTGACCCCTTGTACCTTGTACCCTGCACCCTGTATCATGTATCCTTCAACCCATACGACCGCAGGGAGATAACCATCGCAAATCTTAAATCGTTAACCGAGGCCTTGGCCGAGCTCGCGACCAGCGGGAGCAATCTTAAATCTGATATCTACACCCTCCTACGCCACTACGCCTTTTTTTTTGAACCCTCCCTCCGGCAGATTTGTTATCTTTATAAACAAAAACTCTTATTTATGGCATTTACATTAAAGATCGGAGAAAAAGCCCCTGATTTCAGGCTTCCTGCAACAGATGGCAAGACCTACTCACTTGCCGATTTTTCAGAAGAGAGGTTCCTGGTGGTATTCTTTACCTGCAATCATTGTCCGTATGTTATCGGTTCCGATGAGGTTACCCGTGCTACGGCTGATAAATTTGCATCGAAGGGAGTAAAGTTTGTTGGTATCAATTCGAACAGCGAGAAGACCTATGCAGAAGACAGCTTCCCCAATATGGTGAAGCGGATGGAGAAGTACAGGTTCCCCTGGCTCTACCTCTACGATCAGGATCAGAGCATAGCTAAAGTCTACGGAGCGTTACGCACACCGCACTTCTATGTTTTCGATGAAAACAGGAAGCTGGTTTACACCGGCAGGGGAGTGGACTATCCCAGGGATGCCTCTCAGGCAAAGGTTAACGACCTGGACAGAACACTCACCGAGCTTACAGAAGGTAAAGAGATTACAGTCGCAACAACCAACCCGATAGGCTGCAACGTGAAATGGGACGGCATGGATGCCCATTGGATGCCACCTGATGCCTGCGACCTGGTGTAGCACTATTAAACTTTCGTTAATTTTCCGGCAAACCCTAAGGAAAAAATTGCATATTACACGATAATTTCCGAAATTGTTCGGTCCAATTGTATACATGATTTTGTATTCACAATAGTATTAACAAATAAACTAAAGCCTATGAAAAAGTTCTACATTCTGATTACATCGTTTTTCTTGTTATTAGTGTCCACCCTGAGTCTAAATGCACAGGAAAAACTGATTATCTCGG
>JAWOIF010000150.1:0-36974 GCA_046484805.1 Bacteroidales bacterium | reverse complement strand
GAAATCAGTTCCGTCAATTGCCTTCACTTTGAATGAGTAAAACGCCGATTCGGACTGAGAGAAAGCGGTAGAAGCAGACAATGTTAAAGCCATTAAAAAAAGTGTTAGTTTCATCACCTAAAATATTATGTTATTTTTATGATCTTTTCTTGTTTAAACAAAGATGCCGGCAATAATGTTTCCGGCATCTGTTGTTTATTTATCATTTACTTTTTTCCGGAACCGGGGGGTCCGTGAATCCACTTTTCAGATAAACGTCGCGCTGCGGGAATGGTATCTCAACCCCATGCTCCCTGAATGCTTCAAAGATCGCGTAATACAATTGACTCTTAAGCACCTTGGGCTTATTACTGTATTCGTTGGTCCATACCCTGAGGATAAAATTCAGGCTGCTGTCGCCATACTCATCGAAGAGCACATCAGGCGCCGGATGGTTGTGTACGCCAGGGTTAGCCTTTGCAACCTCGATTAAGAGTTTCTTAATCTTTGCCGGGTCCTCCTTGTATGCAACGCCTACCGGAAAGTTAAACCTTACATTCCGGTCATTCAGGCTCCAGTTGATCACAGTTGAATTGATGAAATCGGAGTTTGGAACCACTACGGCAATATTGTCATTTGTAATAAGAGTTGTGGCCCGCGCCGAAATCTTGACGATATCGCCTGCAATATCACCTACCTCTACCCTGTCACCTATCTTTATCGGCCTTTCAAAGAGAATGATAATGCCACTGATGAAGTTGTTGGTAATATTCTGAAGGCCAAAACCGATACCTATACCAAGAGCCCCCATGAGAATTCCGAGGGCGCTAAGGTCTATTCCTGAAGCCTGAACAATTATGACCAGACCAATAATCACTATCACATATCTTATTATGGCAGCAATTGACTGGCCTACGCCATGACCGATACCATACCTTGGAAAAACCCTGATAATCAGTAGCTTCTTGAGTTTAGAACTAAGATATAAAAGCAGGAACAGAGAAAATGAGAGTACTATTAACGTCTGCACTGTGAATGTCGTTCCACCCATGCTGAACAACGCCCGCCCCCAAATCGATTTCAACCATTCAATGAATTCCATTTCTTTCTCTAGTCGTTATTTCAGTTCAAGAATTGATTTAATGTTCATGGAAAAACCTGCATCCATCCCAAGACTTAATATCTCTATAAACCCGCTGCCGGCAATCGCAACTTCATACCTGACGATCACACCTTCTTCTGTATCAAAAAGGATTTTTTCATTTCCCTTGAATGGCATTGACATAAGCATATCCATCCCCTGTGAATTTATGCTGGCGTCCCTTTTCCCTTCAACGGTGGTTTCTATCTGAGCACATTTCCTGCCCTCAACGGTGACATAACCGGTAAAGGTATTGTTGCTTCTCGTAACAGAGTTTGAGTTCATCATGGCGGTCTTAATATTGGAAGTATCCGTCGAAGGCCATGTCTCTCCCGGGGTCACCAGTTCTCTGTTGAAATAGGGAAATATTTCGGCAAAGGAAGAAGCCAGGTCACCTGCTCCGGCTATTTCGGCTCCTATCTTTATCTTTTCCGCACCTACTAGCGATCCGGTCTTGCCATTCGGCTTTATCGACATCATAAAGCTTTGACCCTTAACATCAGGATTGTTAGCCATGTCTTCCATCATACTTGCCACTGTAACATTCATACTGTCGAGAATTACTTTGAATGATATCTCTTCTTGTCCGGGATCAATATCACTGATTGAGAAGGTCATGACAGTCTTTGACGAAACAGGAACTGATTGACCCTCTACTTCCATAAGCTGGTCGGTTATTGTCGTCTGCCGGTAGTTGTACCCCTCGGGGGAGTTTAATTTATAGACAAGCGATGCCGGGGACTGTTTATCTGACGTAGCAGTTTTAGTCGTGGAACAGCCTGCCATCATTATGCTGACAATAATGAATACTGAGACTGAAACTGGAGTTAGGGACTTTCTCATGGTTGATTGTTTTTAAGTAAATATTTTGGTTTAGTGTATTATGTATGGTCGTGACAATCACGTCTCTTTTCAAATAAAAATCCGTTAATGCAAGGTAAAAGTAATGAGTTTGCTTTAAATATATTGAATACCCTTTGGAATTTTTGCGGGATATTATAATTTTGCAGCTCCTTTGAAGACACTTTCGGGGTATAGCGCAGCCCGGCTAGCGCACCTGCTTTGGGAGCAGGGGGTCGCAGGTTCGAATCCTGCTACCCCGACAAAAGAAAAAGCCTGACGCACCAGCGTCGGGCTTTCCTTTAAAAGCCCTGCACGTCAGTGCCGGGTTTCTTTTTTCTGAAGCGTCAGAAGCTTGCTGCTGTAAGCGTAAGAAAAAGAAAAACCGAAAGGTTGCGAAGCAACCGCAGGGCTTTTTCAGTGGCACCCGTATGCTTTCGGAGCGAGTAAATGCTTTTCTTTTGAATCAACCCCTAACCAGGATCACCGAAGGTAATCCTGATGCCGACCAGAGGGAGGAAGCAAAAGGATCACCGCAGGTAATCCTGCTACCCCGACAAAAGAAAAAGCCTGACGCACCAGCGTCGGGCTTTCCTTTAAAAGCCCTGAACATCAGTGCCGGGTTTCTTTTTTCTGAAGCGTCAGAAGCTTGCTGCTGTAAGCGTAAGAAAAAGAAAAACCGAAAGGTTGCGAAGCAACCGCAGGGCTTTTTCAGTGGCACCCGTATGCTTTCGGAGCGAGTAAATGCTTTTCTTTTGAATCAACCCCAAACCAGGATCACCGAAGGTAATCCTGCTTTCGACCAGAAGGAGGAAGCAAAAGGATCACCACAGGTAATCCTGTAATGAAAAAAAGCCCTCCCCGGGAAAAGAAGTATGACAACATACAAATATTTTTCCCTAAACTGATAACAAAACCGACGTTTTGATTAATCAAATTTACTCATTTATAGCTTGTTAAGCATACTACTGAATTAAGTAAAAATTTTATAGAAAATATTTGATTATGAAAGAAGAATCCTATAGATTTGACATTGTTTTATTAATGTAAAACCGAACAAAGATTGTGACTGGACCCAACCGCTGTCAAAATTCTCATCCCACTACCCACACACACAACCTGTATTCCAACATTTTCATATATAACTAACTACATATATGTCTATTTTATTTCATTTTCTAACCTAAAAGATCCATTTTTATGAAAAAACTAATTCTGGTTTTAATATCGGTGTTGCTTGCCAATATCGGTATGGCGCAGACGAGGATTACCGGCCGGGTAACCTCGTCGGATGATGGCTTGCCTATCCCCGGGGCCACAGTCCAGATCAAGAATGTCAGAGGTGTCGGAACCGCCACTGACATTGATGGAAGGTATGTCATCAGCAATGTCCCGACAGACGGGATTCTGGTATTCAGTTACATTGGTTACAAGTCCGTTGAGGTTCCGGTGGCAGGACGGAGTGTAATTGATATTGTTCTCGAGGTAGATGCTCTGAGTCTCGATGAGGTAATCGTCGTTGCCTACGGTACATCTACAAAGGCAACATTTACCGGGGCCGCAAGTGTCATCCGAAGTGAGTCAATAAAGGATGTACCTGCACTCTCATTTGAAAACGCAATGAACGGCAAAGTAGCAGGTCTGCAGATAACGACCTTCTCAGGCCAGGCCGGTTCGGTCTCAGCCCTTCGTATAAGAGGTATCGGATCGATCAATGCATCAAACGAACCTCTTTATGTAGTTGATGGTGTTCAGGTTGTTTCCGGAAATACAGGACAGATGAGCGGATACATCTATGCTACTACCAACGTTATGAGCACGATCAACCCTGCCGATATTGAATCGATAACCGTACTTAAGGATGCAGCAGCTTCATCACTCTACGGATCAAGGGCAGCCAACGGTGTTGTAGTTATTACCACAAAAAGGGGTAAGACTGGCAAACCTGTTATCAGCTTTAAATCATCAGTGGGTCTCACACCTGACTGGGCCGTCGAAAATTACACACCGGCTACTACAGAGCAACAGGTAGAGATGTATTATGAAAACTTCCTTAATGCCGGTATCTATTATGAAGGCCGAACACAGGAAGAGGCAAGCATCAGGGCTCTCAACCAGCTGAACAACCGTTTCAACAAGCACGGATACACATTCTCTGCTCCTGACCATACTGTAAACTCACTTACAATCGGTGGAGACAGGGCAGGTGAGTACTATGACTGGGAGAGTCAACTTTTCAGGACGGCAGTTTATCAAACCTATGATTTGTCAGTAAGCGGAGCTTCAGAGACTTCAAACTACTACTCATCCCTCTCATACACAAAAGAACAGGGCCGCGTTTATATCAACGAGTTCGACCGTATTACAGGAAGACTTAACGTGTCACAGAAAGTTGGCAATGCTGTTGAGTTCTCTACCAATGTCAATTTTGCCAGGACAAACAAGTCAGGCTTTAACGACACAAGAGCATTATATAACAACTACTTTCTGCAGACCAGGAATTTGCTCTGGGGATTGTACTGGCCAACAAACTACCAGACCGAAGATCCATGGACACTCAGGTACGGAAGTTATTCATATAACCCCCTTTATTATGATAATGAATGGGATAACCTGGCCAGGACACAGAGAATAGCAGCTAGTGAGACTATGGCGATTCATTTGCTCCCTGAACTAACTTTCAGGTCAATTCTCTCGTATGATAACACAACTACCAATGATCATCTGTATTATAGTGCTCTTCACTTTAGCGGGGCATCAGCGAATGGTGTTGTCAGAGACATGGTTACATCAAATGAAAAGATAGTATCCTCCTCAACTCTCAATTACAACAAAACCTTTGGCCAGTTGCATACCATAGATCTTCTGGCAGGTTGGGAGGCTGAGAAAAACCAAACTGAATTCCAGAGGGCTGAGGGTTCAGACCTGCCAACAGGGGCATTGCAGACAGTAGCTACTGCTGGTGTTCTTACTGCTAACGCATACTATTGGGGGAACACAATGCTCTCAATGCTTTCAAGGGCAGAGTATAACTTTGACAACAAATACTATGCTTCTGCTTCGTTCCGCCGTGACGGTTCTTCAAGACTGGGACCGGAATCACGTTGGGGTAATTTCTGGTCAGTTGCCGGTTCATGGAGGATCGACAGAGAGAGCTTTATGGAGGGCGTTGACCCAATAAGCAGCCTGCGTCTGAGGGCATCATACGGTGTCAACGGGACACTCCCGTCGAATAATTACGGATGGCGCTCACTTGCCACCTACGGTAACAAGTATATGGAACAACCGGGTGGAGGTGTAAGCACGATTGCCGATGCCTTGCTATCATGGGAGACAAGTTACACATACAACCTTGCTCTTGAATTCGGACTGATCGATCAAAGGATCAGGGGTACCGTTGAATACTTCAACAGGGATTCCAGGGATCTCCTCCAGGATGTTCCTATCTCACTGGTGACCGGATTCTCATCCACTCTTAAGAATATCGGTGAAATAAACAACAAGGGTGTTGAATTAGAGCTCAGCGGAGATGTCCTCAGAAACAGAAATGGATTTAACTGGACCATGGGCTTAACAGCATCGCACATAAAATCAACTGTTACGAAGCTTTATGAAGGGCAGAATATAATTTGGTATGATCCTACCGGTGGTGACAGCAGAGTTAAGTTCCTATATAAAGAAGGAGAGTCAACACTTGCAATCTATGGCCTTGAATGGGCCGGCGTTGACAGGGAAACAGGCAGAAATGTATGGTTTATGAATAATGACAATACTGCCACACAACCAACTACTGTTGATGGAAGGCCTGCATCATTCAATTATCGCGACGCCAGCGAAACAATCCTCGGAGATGCTCATCCGAAGCTTTTCGGCGGTTATTATTCAGAGGTTTCATGGAATGGCATTTCACTCTCCATGAACTTCATCTATAAGCTCGGAGGATGGATTTACGATGCTTTCGGACGCGACAATGCAGATGATGGTTATTACTGGGAAAGGATAATGTCAAAATACCAGTATGAAAACAGATGGACACCGGAGAACAAAGATGCCAAGCTACCTCAGAGGGTTGCTATTGACATGCTTGACGTACTCCAGAAGAGCAGTCGTCATATGTTCAAGGCTGATTATCTCCGGCTTAAAAATGTGACCTTAGGTTATAATCTTCCCAGAGACCTCCTTACGAGGTATAATATCGGAAGTGCCAGAATTTACTTTAATGGCCTTAACCTATGGACCTGGTCCGCCAACAAAGTTTTTGATCCTGAAGTTAACGAATATGGTTCCAGAGGATGGGAAACTCCTCAGGGAAAAACATTCACCTTCGGAATTGAAGCCAGTTTCTAACCTCTAATTGGGATAAAAATGAAAAATATAACAATAATTGTTTCAATACTCGGACTACTGCTGGTTACATCCTGCGAAGGTTTCCTGGATGTCAAACCAAGTAACTCCGCTGCGGCCGAAACATCCATAACAAATGCAACCGATGCGAAGATTGTGATGAACGGCATGATGAGAAAAATGACATCATCCAGCTACTATGGAAGAAATTTCATTATGTACGGAGATGCCAGGGGAGGCGATTTTGCCGTAAGGTCACAGGGTAGAGGCCTCGATGCTCTATATTCATTCAATCATTCACAAACATCAAACAACTACGGCAGCTACTGGTCGCAGATATACAACTGCATCCTACAGGCCAACAACCTGCTTCTGAACATTGAGAAGATAGAGGGTGAAGGCTCAGGATCAGCAACTCTAAGCCAGTATAAGGGGCAGGCGCTTACCCTCAGGGCTCTGATGTATTTTGACCTGGTGCGCCTCTATGGTAAACCATATGATATGGATAAAGCATCCTTTGGTGTACCTCTTATCCTTGAACCTCTTGATGCATCTGATCAGCCATTGCGTGCCTCAGTCGAACAGGTATACACACAGATACTCAAAGACCTGACTGATGCAGCTCCTTTGTTGTCAACCTCTAAGCAGAACGGCTATATCAATTATTATGGTAATATGTCTCTGCAGGCTAAGGTCAACCTGTATATGGAAAATTACGCAGCCGCTCTTACAGCCGCCGAAGATGTGATAGATAATGGTCCGTATGTTCTCTACACAAATGATAACTGGTACGATTCATGGTCAAACCAGTTCGCATCAGAATCGATCTTCGAGCTGGCGATATATGCAAATGAGGCAGACCTGGGAACAGGATCTCTTGGCTATTATCTTCTCAGACTCTACAAGGTCACCGGTGCTTCGGGCTGGTTTATGGCAAGTGATTACTGGCTTCAGAGAATGTACCAGGATCCGGATGACATACGGCTCGAAATCATGGATCAGGATGAATCAACAATCAATGACTCTGATACCACAAGGCTTGGATCATGTATGAAGTATGTAGGCGGTCATGAGATGGAAGGAGATAAGGGAAAGGCTTCAGCCACAAATATCAAAGTGATCAGGTTGTCAGAACTCTACCTTATTGCTGCCGAGGCAGCTTTTAACCTTACCACACCTAACCTCACCAAAGCCGTGGATTACCTCAACGAAATCCGTAAGAGGGCTCCCAATCTCGATCCTGCAACCGAAGCAACCATTACAATGCAAATGATTGAGGATGAAAGGAGCAAGGAGTTGTTTGCAGAAGGTCAACGCTTCTTTGACATGATGAGATGGGGTAAGCAGATTGAACTCAATGATGATTTCATTTTCCCGGCAGTATCTATAACCAGCAGGGATAAGATAATTGACAGGACGTTCTACAGAACTATTCTGCCTATTCCTCAAAGCGAAATTGACGCTAATCCTCCTATAGCAGCTCAACAGAATCCGAATTACTAGAGGATTGCTTCAATAAATAAACCGGGAGGGTGCCGTTAATGCACCCTCCTTTTTTTTTATGTCCTAACTTGATTATGTTGCCTGAAAACTTTATTTTCACGCATCATCAAATTATAACCACAGATGAAAATCAAGCTTCTTAACCCTCTGTTTATCCTTCTGACTTCCATACTGTTTCTCCCGGATTCCAGGGCCGCAATAACCCTGCCGGCTATCTTCGGCGACAACATGGTGCTTCAGCAAAAAAGCGATGTAGCCTTCTGGGGAAGTGCAACTCCCGGAAAAAATGTCACGATCAAAACCTCATGGAACGGAAAATCATACTCTGTACGTAGCGGGGGTGACGGGAAATGGAAAACGAAAATTCCTACACCGGTCGCCGGAGGCCCATACACCATAACCATCAGCGATGGCAAACCTGTAACCCTTAAGAATGTTCTTATCGGCGAGGTATGGGTCTGCTCAGGCCAGTCAAACATGGAGATGAAAATGAGGGGATACAATAATCAGCCTGTAACCGGTTCCAATGAATATATTGCCACCTCAGCAAATAACAATATCAGGCTGATGACAATACAGCGGAAAACAAGCCTGACTCCCGTCGATGAAATTGAAGGGGAGTGGAATATGTGTTCGCCGGAGTCAGTAGCTGACTTTAGTGCAACTGCGTGGTTCTTCGGGCTTATGCTCAACAAGGTACTAGACGTACCGATAGGTCTCATCTCCACAAGCTGGAGCGGAACAAGGATAGAACCATGGATGACCGAAGAATCACTCAGGGAATTCGACTGGGTAACCCTCCCCGATAAAGGCAGTACAGAAACAAATATTCCTGTTCAGACTCCAACAGTCCTGTATAATGGTATGGTAGCTCCAATTGCCGGTTTTGGCATAAGGGGAGCAATCTGGTATCAGGGTGAATCGAACCGGTTGGAACCTGCCAGATATCGGGAACTTCTCCCGAAGATGATAGCAGGCTGGAGATCTGTATGGGGTTTAGGGGAGTTTCCTTTCTACTTTACCCAGATAGCTCCCTTCGATTATGGGATAGGAGAACTGAAATCAGCCTATCTGAGGGAGGCTCAGTTGAAGGCGCTGGAATACATACCCAATAGCGGAATGGCATGCCTGATGGATACGGGTGAGAAAGAGAATATTCATCCTGCGAACAAAAAAGCTGCCGGCGACAGGCTAGCCTTCCAGGCTCTGGCAAAAACCTATGGATTGAAAGGGATTGCAAGTGACGGACCCACCCTTAAAGAAATGACAGTAGAGGGCAACATCATAAAACTAACATTCAACAATGCCCAATACGGACTGACCTCATATGGAAAGGAACTAACTTCCTTTGAAGTAGCAGGTGCAAACAGAAGATTCTACCCGGCAAAAGCCATAATTACCGGTTCCGGTATTACAGTCATTTGTCCTTCGGTAAGTACTCCGGTAGCAGTAAGGTACGCATTCAGAGATTTCATAAAGGGTGAACTCTTTAACACTGCAGGCCTGCCGGCTTCATCATTCAGAACTGATGACTGGTAACAAAATATGTTGTTAGAATTCTTATTTTAGAGCCTTGAAGCACGAATAACATCAATAACCCATAAACCATAAAAATATGAAAAAAATCTACACAACTCTTTTGCTTTTTATCACGGTGGTTGCTGCTCACGGGCAATGGACCCAGATGACAAACAGCGAACTCAGCACCGTTGAATACAATGGTATAGTATACACTGGCACCTCTGTAATCCTAATTACAGACGGCGGGATATTCCGGTCAACCGACAATGGTGTAAACTGGAGTCTGTCAACAACAGGACTCGATTCTGCCAGCACAACCCCCAGGGGCATCGCGCATGTCAGTAACCGGAATGAAGTTTGGATCTCTGTCGGAAATAATCTCTATAGCTCAACAGACAATGGCGCAACATGGAACAAACCGTTATTATCAGGCTTCCCTGAATTTGTTTGGTTCGAACAACTGGCTACCATCGGCAACAGGCTGGTAGTACTATACTCCTATTATGATAATGATCTGTCAGGTCATACAATGCGACTCGGCTATTCTGATGACGGTATCAACTGGAACCCAGGATCGGTACTAAGCGTTGATGGGGATTCCTGGTGGGATTTTGTACCCTATCACAATAGCAGAGCCCTGTTTCTGGTTGAATACGATAATATTAATGATAAAGAAAATTTGTGGTTTACAACCGACGGCATCACCAAACAACTTATGCCACTGACCGGTCTCGCCACAGAGCCTGAAATCCACAGGAGGGCATTCTCAATAGACCCGGCAGGTAGTCTGCTCCTTTTTGTAGATGAGAAAGAAATGAAATGCTACAGGTACGACTTTGTAACCGAAGAATGGACGGCTGTAATGAACGGTATCGAATTGGCGGGATATGGTCTGGGCGGATTGTTCAAAGCACACTCACTCCCGGGCAGGTTGTTTATTACTGCCCTTTTCGCAGACTCAGAAATGAATCTGGTTATGAAACTGTTTACCTCAACTAACAATGGTGACAACTGGGTCGAGGTATCTGCACCCGGTCTTCTTTATCCTCTCTTTGAAAACCAAATGATCATAGCATCAGGCAACAGGATAATAACTGAGCATTTTAACTCAGCCCTGGTGTATTCTGATGACGATGGGCAGACATGGACCAGATCTACAGGAATTCAGGCAGGATTTTATCCCGGCTTTGTCGGCACCTCAAACGGAGATATCTTCATTCTGTCCCAGGAAATGACAGGGGGCATACTGAGATCGTCCGATAACGGAGCAACATGGTCGCCCGCCAACGGAAACATGGTCAACTTCCAGGGGATATACCTTACAAACGAGATTCAGGCAGGTGGTAACTACCTTTACGTTACCGCTGCAGAAAATCCGTTTGATGAAAAACTATCGATCTACCTGAGTACTGATTATGGGGTTAACTGGACTAAAATTTCCAATGCCCCCGATTCATCACAGTTACAATTCTATGGCAAAAGTAATTTATGGCCTGTAGTCAGATTCAGTAACGATAGCGACGAAGGTACTTACCAGTTCACGAAAGACGCCGGTGTCACATGGATAGACATGACACCGGGCATAGATGCCCATAACCCTGACAGAGTACTTGGTTTTACCGGAAACGGAAACATGGGTCTGCTGTTTATGTTTGCCGAGAAAAACAACAAAATCAGAGTCTACCTGTCTGAAAACGACGGTGCTACATTTACCGACAAGACATCTAATATTGACGGAACAATGTTCGATATTCTCATTGCTAACCGATGGGGATGGGACACAGCACCTTCACCTGTAGCAGGATTCCGCCAGGATGGTCAGGAATTCTATCTTGCAGCCTATGATTATTTTGAAGGGGGTGGTAATGTCTTCTTTTATAAACTTAATGAAGACAAAGACTCGTGGATCAAAATGGGTACTTCAGGCCTTCCACTGAACTGGCCAACAGAATTTCATTCACTGCTCAACAGAGGGGGCGTATGGTATTTTGTCACCAGCGCAGCCGTCTACGCAAGTATTGATGCCTGCGAAAGCTGGTTACCCATCTGGGATAATGAAGGCTTCCCTGAAGGCACGAGACCTGCCTCTTTTGTGCAGAATGCATATGGCATATTTGTTGGAACCTACGGCGCAGGTATATGGAAGGCTCAGCTAAGCGTCCCTCAGTTCACAACACTTGCAGCAACAGAGATAACTGATACTTCAGCTATTTCAGGAATCAATCTGATTTCAACAGGAGGTCTCCCGTTCGGAGGAAAAGGACTCTGCTGGTCGCTGAACACAGGACCCACAGTGAATGATCAGATACTTAATGTTGGTAACAAGTGGGAAAGTTTCACCGACACACTTAGGTCCCTCTCCCCAAATACTGATTATTACGTGAGAGGTTTCATCTGGAGCCCAAAAGGAATGGGACAACCAGTCTATGGAAATGAAATAACATTCAGAACGGATAACGTAACCCGGGTTGATACTGAAAGAGAAGGTCAGATAGTGATATTCCCCAATCCGACAGACGGGAAATTCAACCTGCTTACCGAATCAGACTGGAATGCAACAATTATGGATGTAAGTGGAAAAATAGTCTGGTCAGGCCGGGCAGACACAGGCGTCACTGAAATATCACTTGAGAATCCTGTGCCGGGACTCTACTTTGTTAAACTGACAGGCAAAGCCAATGAGACACATGTCGTAAGGCTACTGGTAAAATAACCTGATTCAGACAGAAAACAGAAAAGGGCCGGATAAGGCCCTTTTTTGTTTTGGAAACATTACTGGTACAGGTCAGAGCCCGATACGGATTTTCTTAATCTTCAAACAGAAACACCTGCTCAATGGCCTCCCCGAATACCACTGCAATATCACGGGCCAGCTTCAGGGAGGGATTATAGCGGTTCTTCTCAAGGAACACAATGGTCTCACGTCTGACTTTAACCAGCTTTGCAAGATCCTCCTGTGTCATGTTATGCCTGGCCCGCAACTCCTTTATTCGGTTATTCATTTTTAACCCCCCTGATATAAATGACTATCCAGCTTAGAGCAAATATTACTGCCATACCCAGTATTCCCGACCCGATAAGTACATCCGTATCCATATTCACCCGATCATTGATATAAATAATGAATAGCCAGAGGTATAAAGAGATATAATATGAGAGGGAAGATGCCCTCTGCATTACCCTCTTTGACATCTCATCTTCAGCTGGTTCACCTCTTCGTGCTGAAGAAACCCGTCGCCAGGTAAAAAACAACCCAAAACCTACCAATAGCAAAATGACTCCTATCTGTGTATATTCATGGCTGCTCATCCACTTCGGAGACATCCTAAGCCATATAAATACTGCTACCAGAACCAGAATCGATACAAGTAAAGCAACAATTGATTTTTTCATAACATATGATGTTAATTTTTTCTAACACAAAGTTAGATATATTTAACATATACATCCAAATTTTTTTGCATTTTTTTTAACATATCTTCATGTAAAACAGAAACCAGCCTGATAACATGATAATTATAATCAGCTACATGGTTCATATAAATAATAACTTACCTATATTGCGACACCAAACCAAACAAACAGAACATGTTCGACTTACTGCATCAGATCGATGACATCCGTCTGAACTTCAGCGCTGGCGGATTGCTTTATATGAATGTTACCTTGGCCTGTATTATGTTTGGGGTGGCACTGGACATACGGATCGAGCAATTCCGTAACCTGTGGCTCAATCCCATACCGGCATTCCTGGGGATCGGTTCTCAGTTTATTTTGCTTCCTGCTCTGACTTTCGGTCTGGTAATGCTTATTAACCCTCCCCCCTCGGTAGCAATGGGCATGATACTGATCGCAGCCTGCCCGGGGGGCAATATCTCCAACTTCATATCCTATCTGGCCAAAGCCAATGTAGCCCTCTCCGTTAGTCTTACCGCATTTGCCACTCTATCGGCAACATTCCTTACCCCTCTCAATTTTGCAATTTGGGGCGGATTGTATGTTAAGTACCAGTCAGCTGCCGCAGCTCTCAACATACCGATACGCATTGAGTTCCTTGAGATGGCGAAAATAGTCTTCATTCTCCTTGGCATCCCGCTTATGTCAGGAATGCTTTTCGCATGGAAATTCCCCAAAACAACTGCCAGAATTATCAAGCCGGCAAAAATCATTTCCATATTTCTCTATATGACCTTCATAGTCGGAGCCCTAGTTGCCAATCTTGAGTATATACCTGGGTATGTTCTTCCCATTGGCATAATTGTATTCTTCCTCAATATACAAACACTTTTCACTGGTTATCTTGTAGGAACCGTGGCCAGGGTATCCAAACCCGAACGCCGGACGCTGAGCATCGAAACAGGCATTCAGAACTCGGGACTTGCGCTGGTGCTGGTCTTTTCCATCTTCAATGCAAACGGAGGAATGGCCTTCATGGCAGCCTGGTGGGGAATATGGCAGATGGTTACAGGAATAGGACTGGCATTAATTTTGGCAAGGATACCCATGCTAAGTCTTAAACCATCACTGGTACCATCTGACTGATAATCTCAAAAACTGGTTAAAAAGAAGAGAGTGTTACCAGGAAATGGCTTATTCTGACAGAGTGTCTTTGTAAACACTCCCGTAAAGATCAGATAGCTACATTTTAGTTTATCTGATTGCTGTTATATGGCAGAGGGGTTCAATATGTGATTACCATGAATTTTCCTATTTTTGAAAGCAAATCCAATATGATGAAAAGATACCTTCTTTATTTCTTCGTTGCTGCACTGGTTGTGGCATCTGCCTGCGCGCCACGCTCCGGGGATGATTCCGGCAACGCTGCGGCCACACCCGTTTATGCGTCAACAAATCATCAATCACTTCTGGAAATCGCGAGACTGAAAACGGAAAGTGATTATACAATACCTTCCTTTACAAGGCTCAGAATGGCCGTTACTGCCGTTGAAAATGACAGTACAAGGGCAGGCGAACTTGCTGATGCCCTGAATAGTCTTGTGCCGGCCGGGATGCCTTTCAGTGTTACAGTCAATATTAAAGGTGATCCCTCCTCAGGTATGGGATTCAACTGGCTTACCGATTCAGGTTATATGTCCGGACAGGTACAGATTGTAAAAGGTATTGCCGGTAACGACAGGAAGTTCCGAAGGCCCTTTCTCACTGTAAGGGCAGTATCTGTCCCTGTTGATACTTTGCCATACTCAGTACGCGGCAACAACCTTGAAGCCCTTGCCGGAATACCTGCCGGGACAAAGAAGAGCTACTCATCCCATAAGGCAACGGTTTCAGATCTAAAACCGGGAAGAGTTTATTCTTACAGGGTTGGAAATGACGAAAACTGGAGTCAGACAGGCACTTTCACCACCGCCGGCAGAAATCAAAAAGAGTTTTCATTTATGTACACAACTGATTCGCAAGCCACAACCCTGGCAGACTTCGATGTATCACAAACCACAACACATACCGCATTCCAAATCTATCCTGATGTTGACCTCTGGATCTGTAGCGGAGACCTTGTGAATGCTGCCGGTACAAACAATTCTCAATGGGAATGGGATCAATTTTTTGGTACTCAGCAGGATCTCTTCTTGAACATACCATTTGCGCCGGTAGTAGGGAATCACGACAGGTCTCCCAACAAAAACTTCACATACCACTTCAATACTTCCGAAATCGACTTTGACAGAGAGATGTCTACTTCCCCGGGAAGTGTATACTCATTTGTATATGGCAATACCCTTTTTCTGGCAATGAGTTTTGAAGATTACAGAAGGGATGGTTACCTCGAGGCACTTGCTAAATGGATGAAGGAAGAAGTTGAAAAAAATCCTGACGTAAGATGGAGGATAGCCTTCTATCATAAGAATATCTATACCGGTGCTGCTCATCAGACCGATGCTGACGGAATTATTGTACGCGACCGTTTCGCACCGCTTTTCGACAGTCTCAAGATAGACATTGCCCTGCAGGGTCATGATCATGTATACCAGGTTATTGGTCCGGTTAAGGACAAGAAGCTGGCACCCGGCTCTGTATCACGTCTTACAGAGGTCTCTTTCGACAGACGTGAAAACCTGACCGGAAAGATGAACGGGGTTTTCGATGTCACTGAAGGAACGCTGTACTTCCTTAACAACTCAGCCGGCAAAAAGAAATACAATCCAAGGTCGAAGGAAGATATGGACCGTGACAGCGAGAGGCTTGGAGTCCCCGACTACTGGAGTCTCTTCACCGGCCGCTTTGGTCAAACGGGAAGGCCGACCTTCAGCCACATCAACGTTACAGATGAAAAGATTACCGTAACCACCTATGAGGTATCCGATGATGGCAGGGAGATACCATTCGACAGATTTGAAGTAGTGAAGAAGTAATGAAATGGAGTATGCAATCGTTGCTCTGGCTGCCCTTCTGGTAGCTGCACTAACCCTCTTCTCGGGGTTCGGACTGGGAACCCTCCTGATGCCGGTAATGGCAATATTTTTCCCGGTTGAAATTGCTGTCGCCGCAACTGCCATAGTCCACCTCGCCAATAATATCTTCAAAGCGCTGCTGATCGGAAGGCACGCGAATGTTAAAGTACTTCTTCGATTTGCAATACCGGCGGTGATTGCAGCATTCCCCGGAGCGCTACTGCTCACTGCACTCTCAGGCATGGACCCATGGTGGGAGTGGTCGGCAGGCGCGAAGGAGTATATGATACTTCCCGTAAACTTCATAATTGCCATACTGATGGTATTATTCGCATTCATTGAACTGCTGCCTTACTTTGAAAAACTGACGATCAGGCAGAAATGGCTGCCACTGGGAGGTGTGCTATCGGGCTTCTTTGGAGGGATATCAGGTCACCAGGGTGCACTGAGAGCCGCTTTCCTTACGAAGGCCGGACTTACCCGCGAGGGATTCATAGGAACATCAGTAATGACGGCAATAATGGTTGATGTAGCCCGTCTGATAGTTTACGGCGTAACCTTCTTCAGCAGTAAAACGACACTTCTGGCAGAACCGGAAATGAAAGGTATACTTATCTGGGGTATACTGGCAGCATTTGCAGGGTCATTTATAGGAACCAGGCTTATCAAAAAGATAACCATGAGACACATACAGCTAATAGTAGGTGTAATGCTCCTAATGCTGGCAGCGGCTTTGGGTTCAGGAATTATCTGATGGAAAAGAAAGAAATTTTTGCAAGATTATCCGATGAGGAATTGGTGCAAAGGATTGTAGCCGGTAAGGAGAGCGCTCTGTTCAGCATACTGTTCGACCGTTACAAGGGAAAAGTACTCGACAAGTGCTACAGCCTTCTTCACAACAGGGTGACCGCAGAAGAATTTACCGAGGATATTCTCTCAAAGGCATTCGAAAAGCTTCCCGGCTTCAGGGGCAATTCTTCTTTCAGTTCCTGGCTCTACGCAATCACCTACAACCACTGCATCGACTATCTGAGGGAAAAGAAGAAGCTAAACTATCCCGAATGGAACAGCAGGAATGAGATACCCGAGATTGCCGATGAACTTGACGAGGATATATCTGAGGTTCATTATTTGAGACTGATGAAGATACTTGACATCATGCATGCAGAAGAGAGGGCAATGATACTAATGAAATACAAGGATGAGATGTCTGTCAAAGATATTGCGACGTCTTTGAGGCTTACAGAGGGAGCAGTAAAAATGAGAATAAAAAGAGCGAAGGCCCGACTTGTATTTCTTTACAGGAAGATGTATGGAAGCTACTGAACTCTTAAATTGATGTTACTTTCTTTAGATGCAACCGTCTTTATTACAGAAAGAATGAGAAACCCTGATTACATAGGCAAACTATTCCGGCAGCAAAGTGAAAATATTCCTTCAGTTGTTACTGGTAAACTTCATGTTAACTTCGCAGGTGCAACCAGAATTGAATGGACGTTACAGGGCGAGGTGTATGAAGCAATCTTCTACCATGAAAACGTAGAAAAGATTGCAAGATTTAACACTGCCGGCCAGCTAATTGAATACAGGATAAATATCGCGCCTGACAATATCCCTGCGATTGTTAAAGATACCATACCAAAAGATCTTGAGATTATGAACTGCATTTCCGTTTGCATCTCCGGACAGACAACATATGAATTGATAGTCCGCAACCGTGAACTTGTAAGGTATCAGATGGGTATAGATTCGAAAGGCAATCAACTTAACCTCAAGACACTGTAAATCTTAACATTATCAGAATAGCCAAAGGTTTCGGCCGGAACTGCAGGAAAAAAACAAATAATTTTGGCATTTGGATCGCTTTTTATATTTTTGTCTCCGCTTAAAACCCGGAGAGGTGGGTGAGTGGCTGAAACCAGCAGTTTGCTAAACTGCCGTATGGGTAACTGTACCGGGGGTTCGAATCCCCCTCTCTCCGCAACTGTCCAAATGAACCCCACCCGCCATCGGCGGGTGTTTTTTGTTGTATGCGCTCTGAGCCTCGCTTGCGAAGGCGAAAAAATGCATATAATAAAAAAACGCCTGTACAGGCGTGGGTTCATTTGGGCTGTTGCAGGGGGCTCCATAAAGGGATCACGACGAACAAAGTGAGGAGTAATCCCCTATCCCAACTCCTTCAGCTTGTCAATAAGCATCCTGAAGTTCTCGTGAGACTCCTCATCGAAATTCTTAGCTGTTACAATTCCACTTTTGATCTCAGAAAGCAGCCGGCTTGCCATAAATGATCTGGGCAGTTTCTTGTCGTTAAGGTATACCGAGTTAGGAACTGTAATCCCCTCCCTTGTTTTTACAATGTACTTCTTGAAATCAAGGGTCGAAAAGAGATCCTCGACAGCATGGAAAGGAGACTGGAACTTTATTGATACACTTGAATTCTCCCTGTATATTGTGGAACCCGTAAAAGTTGCGGCTTTGTTATCCTCATCATTGTCGAATACCAGCACATAGAACCGTAAACCCCAACCGATCATTATGTTGCAGAGTGATGGAATCGATTCAGCACTTGTTGCAGGCACAGTGTTAAATGCCGGTTCAACACCCGACAGTAGCAGTATGGAACTCAGGAAGTAGTATGAACCGGTATCGCTTACTATCAGATTTGCTTTCCGCTCAGAAAAACCTGCCCCGAATGGATTCCCCATTACGCTGTGTATCGGCGTTAGTGTGTCAGGTGTCGCCGCTGACAGAAGAACAGGGTCGATGATCTTTGTGGCACTTCTGTAGTTCTCAAAATCATCGCGCTGCACCGCCAGAACCCTGTGTAGTTTGTTGATATCAACAAGGTGAGGCGAATGCGTGGTATAGATGATATGTATCTTGTCACTTATATCCTCGAAAACCTTCAGAACATCCTCCTGTGCCCTGGCATGCAGGCTTACACCGGGTTCGTCAACCAGCAGCACGATAGGCTTGTCACCACCCAGGGCCGAGGCCTGCAACTCAAGATAGAAAGAGAGAAACCATCTTACTCCCCTGCTCCTCTGTTTCGGGTAGAGTCTCTCTCCCTCATCCTTTATCCAGAACTCAAGGTATGGCTTCCCCGATTTCTCTCCGTGAGAAGCACTGTAATGTTCCAGTTCAAACTGTATCTTTATCTTGTTCTTACCCCCTACCGACTGCTGCCAGAAATCGTGAAAATTATGAGTCAGCTTCTGATTCAGGTTTTCGATGGTCTGCTTTAGTATGCGGCTCGAGGGTTGCGTGAAAAATGAATAGTCAAGCTTTGCAAGCTTCATGAAATTCCGCGCCGCCTTATAACCCTCAATACCGCTGTCTGAGGCAACAATATCTTCAAGGTCAATCCGATTAGGCAGCAGGCTTCCGAAATCCTCAAAAATCGTAAATACCGGAGTGTAATCGAAGCACGCCCTTCCGAGCATCTCCCCGGTGTATTTCGACCTGTACTTTCCGGTTATTTCCTGAACTTTCAGCATCGCCTCCTCACCAGAGTTACCCTCCATCAGAAATCCGCAAAGGGCTGTCTGCCTGTCTATCTCCGACATCAGACGCTCCCTCTCCGACCTCAGCCGGTGAAACTCATCAATGATGGTTTCCCAGATTTTATCATCATAATCATCAGGTTTCAGCAACAGGGTCATCATTTGATGCCGTTCCTCCAGCTTAAATGAAACCTCATCAAGTTGCTTTTCAATCTCTTCATACTCCCCTGTCAGAGCCTCCCATGCTGCAACAGCTGTTATCAGGTCAACACGGCTTTCCATACGGACACCAAGCTGCTCCAGCTGTCCGCAAACATCCTTCAACTCCGATTTAAGGTTCTGTCTCTTTACTTCCCTTTCGGGGGAACCGGGGCCTTTAAGGCCAAAGAGACTCCTGCCGAAACCCTTACCACCTTTCTCCTTCAGCGATAACTCTATTTCGCGCCTCCTCCCTGACAGCTCAGATACCAGATTCTCATCTTCCGCCAACCGGTCAATCTCTTCAGTTATCTTGCTCCTTATCTCATCGAGATATAATTTCCAGGCCTTCTCAAGAGAATCAAGATATTCACTCACTTCTCCACTGACCCTCACCGATGAGGTAAAATCAGCCAGCCAGTAACGGGTAAGCTCAAGAGTTTCTGTTTCAGCAAGCAATTCCTTCAGTTCCGGACCAGCATTCACTGCCATATCGAGCAGCCACCCCTTCTTCACGGCAAAACGACACGAAACCTCAGGCAATGAAAGATCACTCCGTAAAACATCTTCGGTAATAATACCCGAATGAAATACATAAAGACCCTCCAGCACTGAGGTCTTACCCGATTCATTCTGACCTATCAGGCAGGTTATATTATCGGGCGATACGCTCTGCCAGCCTGTGTCAACGATCGACCTGAAATTCTGTATCCTGAACGCCGTAAGTCTCATATCATGATCTTGGGTTTAAAACCGAAAACAGTTACATCATCTACCTGGCGGTTGTTCCCTTTCCAGTCGGCAAAAGTAAGCTCGATAATTCTCTTCTGTCTGGTTGCCTTGTAAACAGCCACTTCTGTTAACAACGCCCTGAACTGCCTGTATTTATATTTCTTGTTCAACGGACCGCCAAACTGGTCAGGAAAACCATCTGAAAACAGGTAAAACATATCATCATCATCAAAACTGACAATATTATTGCTAAATGGCTCCTCTACCATTGGGGCCGGCCCTATCGGCATCTTATCAGCCTTGATTTCCCTCAATTGTCCGTTATTGACAATGAACAGGGGTATGTTGGCTCCGCTGAACTGCAGTTCGTAGGATCCTGGTGAAAAGATACAGAGAGACATATCAATGCTGTCCATCTGTTCGCCTGGAACACCTGTCTGATGAAGAGCACTCATAACCTTCTCGCGCATAAGATTGAGGACTCTGTTTGCCCGCGGGGCCTGTTGACACTGCAGTATCTCATTCAGAAATGAGACACCCATTATGCTAAGAAGCGAACCCGGCACCCCGTGACCTGTACAGTCGCCGGCAGCCACACAAAAATAATCCCTGCCCCTGTAGACATAATAGAAATCGCCGCTGACAAAATCGCGTGGCATGAAACTGACAAAATAATCCTTTAACAGAGAAGTCATAAGTGCAGGCAGTGGCAGCATTGACCTCTGTATCATTCCTGCATACCTGAGGCTGGCCATGTATTCCTTCATAGTAACCAAACTCTCGTCTGTAATAGTTTCGGTCAGGTCTTCTGTAAGATGTTCCCCCATTATGGTTATGCCTGAAAATGGAATGTTAAATATACACAAAATAATATTCGTAAGACAGGTTGTGCCCCACAACAGCCTTCATAACCGATCTCTGAGCACCAGTTTTACTACGTTTTCTACATGGTGTGTCTGCGGAAACATATCTACTGCATGAACCGATTCAACTCTGTACTTTTCTGCAAGAAGCTGAATATCACGCGCCTGGGTAGCCGGATTGCAACTCACATATACTATCACCCCAGGTGAAGCATCAGCAATAGCCCTCACCACATCGCCATGCATACCGGCCCTGGGAGGATCGGTAACTATAACGTCGGGGGAGCCATGAACCCTGAAGAAGTCGGGAGTAAGCAGATCCCTGATATCACCGGCATGGAAAACTGCGTTTGAAATACTGTTCATACCTGCGTTTACCCGTGCATCGGCAACAGCTTCATCAATGTACTCAATGCCGATAACTTTCGCTGCACTGCCTGCCAGATAGCATGCTATAGAACCGGTTCCGCAGTAAAGATCATAGACCGTTTCGCTGCCGGTTAAACCCGCAAACCGGCGCGCCACATCATATAGCACCCTTGCCTGTACCGGATTTGTCTGCCAGAATGATTTGGGCCCAATCCTGAATCTCAGTCCTTCAATCTCTTCGACAATGTGATCAGAGCCATTGTACAATACAACTTCCCTGTCAGATATTGAATCGTTCCTCTTCTCATTGATTATGTAAAACAGCGATGTTATCTCAGGAAATTTCCTCTGCAGAAAATCCATGACTGAGTCTGTCACTTCAGAGTCATTTTCCCGAAAGACCATTATCACCATCACCTCTCCCGTGGTCGAGGTCCGAACGATAAGGTTTCTCAATAAACCCTCATGTGTGACCGGATCAAAAAAAGCTATACCCTCACTTCGGGCAAATTCCCTTACTGCATTCCTGATCCTGTTCGAAGGTTCAGGTTGAAGGTGACACTCCCCGATATCAAGCACCTTGTCAAAATACCCGGGTATATGAAAACCAAGTGCTCCTGCACCTGAAAAATCCTCTCCTGATATTATCTCTTCCCGTGTAAGCCATCGTCTGGAAGAGAAAGTGAATTCAAGCTTATTGCGGTAGCCATATACTTCACCGGCACCCGATATCTGAGGCAGAGCATCCATCTCCACCCCTCCCAGCCTGGTAAGGTTATCAAACACCTGCTGCGCCTTCCATCTAAGCTGCAGATCATAAGGCAGGTGCTGCCATTTGCAGCCCCCGCAGGTACCAAAATGGGAACAAACTGGTTCAATACGGTCAGGTGAAGGCTGCTTCAGAGTCTTCACCTCTCCCTCCATATACCTTTTTTTCTTGCGCCTGACCCTGATATCAGCTATATCGCCGGGAATAAGCATCGGAACGAACAACACCATATCTCCCACCCGCGCTACTCCCTTTCCTTCGGCACCTATTGCTGTAAAATGTACATCTTCAAAAAATGGAAGTGGTTTTCGTTTTCCCATTACAACTATCTCCTGTCAATGAATTCCAGCATGAACAGAAGGGACTTTACAGAAGCAGGTATAAGTCCATCTCCATGATCAGCATCCGGAATCAGTTCAATTCTAACAGTCTGGGGCGAACTCCCTTCTGATATCATTTCGTTATATAGAACAACCGTACCTGCTGCCGGAACCTGCGTATCGGCCTCCCCATGTACAAGCAGGAGCGGCACCGATGTGTTCCAGGCAGGAATTGAATTATCTTCAAGAGCCTGCCTGACAGATGCATAGGCGGGATCTGAGGCAAATCCCGATTTGAAGTCTGAATCGAGCAGGGCCGCGATGTCTGTTGTAAGCATCGAGTTAATGTTACCCAGAGACAATGTACCGTTGAACAGGGTAGGAACCCTCGATGCATAGGGTTCATTGAAGATAGCGCTGTACGGCAATGAAAATCTTTCGTAGGTATTGTAGGCGTGTGCAATATATCCGAAATAAGCCGGTACAGGATATTCCGATTCTGCTACAAACCCTTCAAGCATGCCTCTCAGATCTGCTGGTCCGGCCCCCGCTGCCGACGCAGCAAGGTTAAACCCGTGTGCACCCTTCTCTTCAACCTCCCTGTGAAGTGCCAGCGTTGCCCAACCACCCTGTGAATAACCGAAAAGGAACAACTCTCCCGTTAGTCCAGTGTTAACTACCACATCACCAACGAATTCCTCCAGGGCCCCAAGCATATCTGTTACCGACTTAACGGTTGGTTCCTTCAACAGATATGGATGTGCCTTTTGCTCAGAGCTCCCGAAGCCCGGATAATCGGGTATAATAACAATAAAGCCCATTGATGCCACATTTTCCACAAGCTGATATGAAAAATTCGACGGATTCACACTCGGGGCATTTGAATGAAGCGTATTGGTGCCATTCTGAAAAGAGAGAGCCGGATAAGATCCCGGGGTAACCGGAACACAAATCAGACCCGAAGCGGTTATATTTTCGTCGTAAAGCATGGTTGAATATGTGATCCTGTATATATCAACGTCATGATTCACAAACTGCATCAATTCCGAAGCTTCAGGGTCGGAAACAGTCATAAGGCTAAGGAGGCTTGTTACCGAAGCCGCCGATGTGGTAAAGAGATTTTCAGCAGAACGGAGGTAGGTATAATCACTGAAAGGATCATCATCACGCTTACAGGAGGAGACAATAACTATTACTGCGACCGGCAGCGCCATTGAGATGAGAATGCGGCGAAGATTTTCCATAATAAATGGTTTGTTTATTTACAATACAAAGATAGCGCTTCGTTTCTTATCTTTGTCCACCGTATAAAGTAAGATGATAGCGGTTCGGGATATAGAGGTGACATTCGGTAGCTTCGCTCTGATGAAAGAGGTCTCTTTCATGATCAACAGGCAGGACCGAATTGGGCTTGCAGGCAGAAACGGTGCAGGAAAAACCACCCTGCTCAAGATAATTGCAGGCGAACAACCTCCCACCCGGGGTTTCGTTGAGATGCCGGGAGAGATAAGAATAGGATATCTCCCTCAGCAAATGAAGGTTTCCGATACTACAACGGTGATCGGGGAAACACTCACTGCATTTGCAGAAATCATAAACATGGCAAAGGAGATCGGGTCACACCGGAATGAGATAGCAGAACGTACTGACTATCACTCAGATGAATATCTCAACCTATGCGACAGGCTGACTACCCTGGAGGACAGATATATAATCGATGGCGGAAACAGCTACCTGGCTGAAACCGAACAGACGCTCAACGGGTTAGGTTTCGAAAGGGAAGAGTTCGGGAGACCCACCAGCCAGCTTAGTGGAGGATGGAGAATGCGGATCGAACTGGCCAAGGTACTTCTTTCAAAACCTGATGCACTGCTGCTGGATGAGCCGACTAACCATCTTGACATAGAGTCGATAAGATGGCTCGAGCAATACCTGAATGGTTTTCCGGGTGCAGTGATACTTGTTTCCCACGACAGGGCATTCCTTGATAATATTACCTCACGTACACTCGAGTTGTCTGCGGGTAAGCTATATGACTACAAGGTACCATACACAAAATACGAAGAGCTGAGAAAAGAGAGGCGTTCTCAGCTTGAAGCGGCCTGGCGCAACCAGCAAAAACTTATAGGCGATACGGAGAAGTTCATTGAAAGATTCCGGTATAAGGCAACAAAGGCCGTACAGGTCCAGTCACGTATAAAGCAACTTGATAAACTCGAAAGAATAGAGATCGACGAGCAGGAGCTTCCGGTAATGGATATCAGGTTCTCCCCTGCCCCGCGTTCAGGGACAGTGGTGATTGAAGCCGAAAATCTTTCAAAATCCTATGGCAGTAAACTGGTGCTGGACAACTGCGGGATTGTGATCGAGAGAGGAGAGAAAGTGGCATTTGTCGGCCGCAACGGTGAGGGCAAGACCACTCTCGCAAGAATAATAACCGCGGAGACCAACCACTCAGGACTTTTCAAAGTGGGGCACAATGTAAAGACAGGCTATTTCGCCCAGAACCAGGACGAACTGCTGAATGAAGAGAAAACTGTTTTCAGCACTATTGATGATGTGGCCGTCGGAGATATCAGAACCAAAATACGTGATCTGCTGGGCGCATTCCTCTTTTCAGGCGATGATATCGACAAAAAGGTGAAAGTACTGTCAGGAGGGGAGCGATCACGACTGGCCCTCGTAAAACTGCTGCTCGAACCCTATAACCTGCTGCTACTTGATGAGCCTACCAATCATCTGGATATGAGGTCGAAGGAGATATTGAAGAGAGCGCTTCTGAAGTATGACGGAACAATGATAATAGTATCACACGACAGGGATTTTCTTGACGGTCTGGTAACGAAGGTGTATGAGTTCAGGAATCATAAAATCAAACAGCATATAGGAGGAATATATGACTGGCTGAGAAAAAAGGATGCTGAAGGAGGGTTCAACACTATCAGACCTGAGGCTAAAGCGGCTAAAGCCTTAAACAGCAACGAAGATGCAGAATCGGAAGGAAAGATCAGGCATCTGGAAAGGAAGGAGTACTTCAGGAAACTGAAAAGGCTCGAAAAAGAGGTTGCCGGACTGGAAGATAACATCAGCCATCTGGAGTCGGAACTGAAGGAAATGGACGGGGTTCTTAACAAACCAGATCCGACCCCGGGAGAAGATTTCTATGATAAGTACCGGCACATTCGCGAGCTGATATCAGCCGGAATGACCAAATGGGAAAAGGCTCATCACGAGTTGGAACGATTCATTGAAGAAAACAGCAAATACGCAGATGGATGACTATATATGAGCAGAGTTACAGGATACCCGCATATGATACTGACTTCAAAGGCAGGATATATATACACTCACTGCTGAATTACATTCAGGACATTGCCTCGGGGCATGCAGAGCTTCTTAAGTTCGGGCGGAAAGATCTGCTTGCCGGAAACCGGTCTTTTCACTCGGGGTAAACTATCTGGCCGAAAAGGTTGACGGCGACCAAATATCAATAGTAAAGGAAATGACCCCGGAAGAAAATAATCAGCAGCGTTGTTCCGTTATCAGAAGCAGTGGCGGCAGAGAGCTGTGCAGAATATTGATTGCATTGGAACCCGCTGCCAACTGAAAAAGTTTCCTAACTTTATCGCATGAGACTCTCAGGAAGGTTTAACCATTTGACAATATCGGTTCTGGCTGTCATGATGGCGATGATAGCTTCAACATGCACCGTAAGCCGTCCGGCAGCAAACGACCCGAAGGATGTCTCGTATATCTACAACCCGGCAGACAACCCTTTCAATCCCAGGTTCAGGGTTTACAATGATGAAGGCAACAGATCAGTTCTGTCTGTACTTTTACAAACCCGGGAGTTATTTTTCAGTGAAGCCAACCCCACAGGGGACCCCCTGGCATCAATGAGATTTACCGTAAGGCTATATAATGACACTCAGGGGGGTGTGCTCTCTGATACAGTATTAATCGATCTGGAATTAAACAGAGACCTGGTCGGACCTGAAATAGTAACAGATATTCCGCTTACAACCTTTGATGGATTTGAATATACGGCTGAGATAAGAATAACCGACAATCTAACCCGCCGTATGATACAGACCTTTGTAAGATTCAACAGGTTGTCTCCATATACGGCTTATAATTTCAGGGTTTATAATGCTGCCTTTGGTAATGAGCTCTTCACGCAGGTGGTCTTTGAGAATGAATACCTTAACCTGAAATACCTGAGGGAACCAATCGACACCATTTTTGTTCTTTACTACAAGTATTTCGATTTCATTCCGCACCCGCCACCGATGATGCTTCCGGAAAGGACAGTGCCAAGGGAGCCTGACACCATGATTCCCGTGACTCTTTCTGATACCATACCGATCATGTTTCCACTTAAGGGTATTTACCTGCTTACAGTTGACAGTACTGTCTATGATGGTATTACCTTCCTGAACTTTGGAGATGAGTACCCTGTGCTGACAAAGCCTGAGACCATGATAGAGCCTCTTGCGTATATTGCAACTCAGGAAGAGATGGATACCCTGCGTTCCGCCGAAAAGAAAAAAATGGCACTCGATGAATTCTGGCTAAGCCGCAGCAGCAGTATTGAAAGATCGAGGGAACTACTAAGGATCTATTACAACAGAGTACTCTATGCCAATTTCTATTTCACATCGTACAAGGAAGGATGGCGGACCGACAGGGGAATGTTTTACATAATGTACGGGCCGCCTGACAAGGTCTACAAAGGGCCCGCTGCCGAACAATGGGGATATAAGAAGCCGGTGATCAAATCTGCCTGGGGTACCAGGGTAAGGGTTCAGGAGGATTACGTATGGTTTGGTTTCAGACACAATCCGGGCAGGTTCACCACCAATGACTACTACTTTGTCAAAAGCGACGCTCCGACATTCTGGGATCAGGCCGTCTCAAGCTGGAGGAGGGGAATTGTTTACAGGCTCGACAACCCGGATGACATATAAAATGGAAAAGAGCGACCGGGAATTTATATTCGGAATCAGATCGGTTATTGAGGCGATAAGAGCCGGAAAACTTATCGACAGACTTCTTTTAAAGAGGGAGGGCAGAGGTTCTCTCTACCATGAACTTCTGGGTGAGGCAAAGGACAATAACATACCCGTTCAGTTCGTGCCGGCAGAGAAGATCGACAGCATTACCCGAAAGAATCACCAGGGAGTAATTGCCTGGCTCTCCGCAGTTGAGTATCAGAACATCGCAAATATTCTTCCTTCAATATTCGAAAATGGAGAAGACCCTCTGATTCTGATTCTCGACGGCATCTCTGATGTAAGGAATTTTGGTGCAATAATACGATCGGCCGATTGCCTGGGTGTTCACGCAGTGGTGATTCCGGAAAGGGGATCTGTCAGGGCCGGTGCCGATGCAGTTAAAACCTCGGCGGGAGCCTTGCTGAACTTCCCTGTATGCCGTGAGAAAAGCCTCACCCGCACGGTTGAATTCCTGCGTAGCTCGGGACTGGCGGTCGCGGGGGCTTCAGAAAAGGCTGATACCTGCCTGTATGAGGCAGGCATTGCCGGGCCACTCGCAATAGTGCTTGGGTCAGAGGACAGAGGAATAAGCCGCGAACTTGAGTCATTGTGTGACATGCTTATAAGAATCCCTATGTCGGGGAAAACCGGATCACTTAATGTGTCGGTTGCCGCCGGTATTATCCTTTATGAGGTAAGCCGGCAGAGAAACCTGACCTAGAAGATGATACTGCTTATCCTGTCGTCAAGAGCTTTCTGGTCGGCAGTAAACGATGCCAGACCGGCAAGAGTAAGAAGCGTGTCGGGTGCCAGTGTGCCATCTTTCAGTTTTGACTCCCATTGCTTATATACAGGAATCTTACCGTCTCTGGCAATAGCTTCTGTTTCTGCTTCCGTCAGCTCAGGAAACATATCTCCAAAACCGGCATTGCGGGCCCTCTCCGCAAGCTCATCTCCAGAAGCAGGCAGGTCTGCTGCCATCGAACGACCAAATTCCACCAACTCTTTCTCTACCTCCCAGAACTTCTCCAGGCCGGTACCCTTACCTTCATCGCTTATGTTAACAGGATATACGACACCGAGCTTTGATAAAAACTTTCCGCTTAGCTGCTCTCTTCCGGCAGCGGCCACCTTCGGAGGCATGGTGTATACATCGGTGCCTGCGAGAAGCTCAAGCTGCTGGAAGCTTCTCAGACTGGCGGCAATCAGCCTCGTCGGCCAGGGATTCTTTGCCGAAAGTCTGGTGACCCAACCCTGGCTCGACAATACTGCCATCTCTCCCGCCCCGGCTCCGTCGCCGAGTCCGTTATCAGCAATATATGCTCCAATACGACCCAGAAATACATTCAGGTAATCAGGACGGGTTATGAGGGTAATAAGCACGTTCTGACGGGCGCTGAAATCGAGAGTGAAGTTTATTCTCACCCCATCCTCTCTCAGCTTGCGGGCACCCAGCATGCCGGTTGCCGTCAGCGGAACCTTTACTATGAAATTATCAGGGCAGATTTCGAAGTACCTCTTCCCATAGCTTATTATGGCATCAAAATCGTGTGCCGTATCGGTATGAAGCTCCACACTCACCAGACCTCCAAACCTGTTGGCAAGCCTGAGTCCGTGATGTGCATTCAGAATAAAAGCTATCTCCTTTACCCTCTCCTCTTCAGGAAGGTCAGCCACTATATTCTTTGCCTTCTCAATGAAACGATCATAGATTCCTTTTTGTATCTCATTGTTCAACAACGTGTTGTTCGTTGTCAAAGCGCTCATCTCGGCAGTCCAGTTGGCCTCAGCCTCTTCAATATCGCCCGTATCAAGCCACAATGTTGTTCCCGTCTTCCTGAGTGATTGCCAGAACTTATCTTCACTGCCTGTTACAGCTTCCTCACTAAGATCAGCATACACAAATTCCTTTACTCTCTTGTTGAACTCCATCCCCATTATTATTGATTGATTAATTAATATCTATTCATGAGTTATATACTGCATGTCTTCTCCTGTAGGATACTCAAATATCCTCAGATCAAACTCTTTTATCACTGACAGAAGATGATCGAATATATCTGCCTGGACAGCCTCATAAATTACCCATTCCTTTTCCTTACTGAAGACATATATTTCGAGGGGCAACCCCTTTTCGTCGGGTGGAAGTTGCCTTACCATTAATATCATATCAGTGTTGACATTAGGGTGCCTGCTCAGATAGGCCTGCGTGTAAGCCCTGAATGTGCCTATGTTTGTCATCCTTCTGCCGTTAACAAGTGAGCCGTCATCAATTCCGTGCTCGGCATTGTATTTTCTGATTTCAGCCTCCTTGGCATCCATATAGGGCCGGAGTATCTGAATTTTGTACAACCTCACCTTAAGCTCCTCGTCAAGGAACTTAATACTCTTCATGTCTATACGTATCGATCTCTTGATTCTCCTCCCTCCTGACCTGGCCATCCCCGCCCAGTTCTGAAACGATTCCTTCATCATGGCATGGGTGGGAACCGTAACTATAGTACGATCGAAGTTCTGAACTTTCACCGTATAGAGGGTCATGTCAATGACATCGCCGTCTACTCCTCTGGAAGGCATTGTGATCCAGTCTCCCACATTCACCATCTGATTGCCGGATATTTGTACGCTGGCAACAAAACCGAGTATTGTGTCCTGAAAAACCAGTATCAGCACCGCCGCCATACCTCCGAGACCAAGTACAAGCGACCCTACTTCCTTCTTAAATACCAGGGATATGACAAGCAGAATTATAATTATGTAGACCAGAATCTTCGCGAGCTGTATGTAGCCTTTGATATGCTTTCGCTCTGAGCCGGGCTTTCTCATATAGAGCTGGTGGAGTGACTCTATTAAAGAGTTTACAACGATTGCACAGATTGCAAGGGCATAGATATATGCCAGCTTTTGTACCGCATCCAACCAATTAGGATAATCGGCCAGTGCCCATTCTGCCATCGCCCAGATTACCAGCGCCGGAGCAAGGTGAGACAACCGGGTGAATACTCTGTTCTGAACGAAAATGTCATCCCAGGTTGCCTTAGACCTTATTATGACTCTGTGAACCACTCTAATTATAAAGAGTCTCACCAGATAGTTAACACTATAACTGATAATAAACACTACCGTTGCAAGCATCAGGGCCGTCAGCAAAGCAGCCAGACCCTGCCCGGCGCCCAGGCTAAGAATAATATCCTTAAGCCAGTCCGTTGGGTCTTTTAAAAGTTCAATCATCGCAGTTCCTTAAAAATATCGCCCCAAAAATAGTCATTTTATGACTTTCTGCCAGCCAAAAGTTATAGCTTTTCTGCCAGGCATGTCGCAGGGCTATCGCAGCAATGACAGAATGCTACCCGGAACAATAAAGGCTGCCACTCCTTTTTTTCGGAATGACAGCCCCTTATTGAAAAAAGATGTAGCCTGTGACTGGTCGTTAAATTTCCTTCCTCTCTGTCTTTCTCATGTAACTGGCCACCAGACTAAGGCCGACAAAGAAAGTCAGAGTTAGCCTCTGGTATCACAGTCTCAGGAAGTCGGTTTCTTGCCTCCGCTACCGGATTTTGAGATTGTGTCTCTCATTTGAGTGTCAGCCTCAATATTCTTGAACTTATAATAGTCCATTATTCCCAGATTGCCTGCCTTGAAGGCCTCTGCCATTGCCAGCGGAATCTGTACCTCGGCCTCAATAACCTTGGCGCGTGCTTCCTGTGCCTTGGCCTTCATCTCCTGTTCAAGAGCCACAGCCATCGCTCTTCTCTCTTCCGCCTTTGCCTGAGCAATATTCTTGTCTGCATTAGCCTGATCCATCTGAAGAACGGCACCAATATTCTTACCTATATCGATGTCAGCAATGTCTATTGAAAGAATCTCGAATGCGGTTCCTGCATCAAGGCCCTTGTCTAGAACGACCCTTGAGATGTAGTCGGGGTTTTCAAGAACTGACTTGTGACTTGATGCTGAACCGATCGATGACACAATACCTTCACCGACCCTGGCGAGTACAGTATCTTCACCCGCACCACCAACCAGCTGCTTGATGTTTGCCCTTACCGTAACCCTTGCCTTGGCAATAAGCTGGATACCATCCTTCGCTACCGCAGTAACCGGGGGTGTGTCGATGACTTTCGGATTAACAGACATCTGAACTGCCTCAAATACATCCCTTCCGGCAAGGTCAATGGCTGTCGCCATCTTAAAGGGCAGGTCTATATTCGCCTTTGATGCCGAAACAAGGGCATGAACCACCTGTGCTACCCGGCCGCCGGCCAGATAGTGGGCTTCGAGGTCATCCCTGTTAAGCTTTATACCTGCTTTATCGGCTTCGATCATTGCTCCGACGATAATTGAGGGTGGCACTTTTCTCCACCTCATGAATATCAGTTGCAGCAGCGATATCCTGACTCCCGAAACAAGTGCCTGGAACCACAATCCAATAGGTATCAGGTACAATAAAATCCAGAGCAGGATTATTGATCCTACTATAATAAATACATACACGCCAATGTTTTCCATAACTATTACTATTTAATTGGTTTTACAATCAGTTTATTTATTTCTACCTCTACCACTTCAACTTTTGTCCTTTGATCAATCAGTATATCAAGCGCCTTGGCTTCATAAAATTCTCCGTTGACCTTAACCTTGCCCATGGGATTCAGACGGGTTATCGCCTCGCCGGTATCACCGGTCTTAACCCTTCCTTCTTCCCTGTGAACGGTATCAACATTACCGTCTATGGCTGTTGAGAGCATCAGCTTCTTCCATGTTCCTGCACGAAGCATCATTGTAACCACTACTGCCAGCACTGCTGTGGTTCCGATAAGGACCCCGAAACCGGTAGCCGTTCCGTGGTCGACAAATGACATGATAATTCCGCCTATCACAAATATTGCACCCCCTATCCCGGCAATGGTTATTCCGGGAATAAGCATGAATTCGACAATAAAAAGCAGAATGCCAAGTAGAATGAAGAAGATGATAACCCCGAGTGACATAATATTTATTTAAACTATTTCTACTGTTAGATCCCTGTTATGTAGTGATGACTGCATATCGGTCAGTAATCCTATACTGCCTCGGCTGATATCACATTTACCCCTGAAATGTGCGATTACGGCACACTGTTCAGCCTGTATCTCATCATGGCCGCACACTTCGACAAGTGACTGTATCACATGATCGAAACTGTTATGATCGTCATTGTAGAGTATCAGAAGTCTCTCGTTGCCAATATACTCCCGTGACTGTTCACCCGGTGATGTTCTTTCCTTTACCATAATTTCATCGGTCAAAATACTTAAGTGCCGTTTCAACAGGTATCTCCCTGCTTCCAAGGTAGGCAGCAACCCTGGCGTCCTTGTAACCGTTTCTGACGAGAAGGTCTGCGTACGCGGAAGCAGATTCAAAATTAAGAAATTTTCCGACTAAATAGACAAAAATCGAAGATGAAGGTCTCATTATTTCCAAACCTCTCTCTGCCGCGATCCTTTCAAGTTCGGAGAGTTGACGGGATTCAATCTGGCTGTTTGTCCTCATCACCTCCACCCTGAACAGCAGTGTAGGAGGCACCGTGTCTGCCTGTTCTGACCTGACCGCTGACCCGGGCACAACTCCCTTCCATTCGCCAAAACCCCTGTTACCCCATTCCTTCTCAAGCAACGACCCTCTCTCAGCGGAGACAGGCTTCCCATCCATGAAGATCACCACAAATGCATCGCGAAAACCCTGGTTTCTTACAACCGGCAGAGCCCTGGCAGCATCTGCAGAATTTCGAAATAGTCCGGCATAATAAAATGTGAGTTCACTCCCGGCTGATTTTATACCAAAAACCGGATAGAGACCCTTAAAGTGCGTAGGGGGTACCGGATTGCGAAAAACGGCCATTTGAATGGAATAATATAATCCTTCAGGGAAGGCAGAAGAGATTGTTATTGGGTTGTTGGCACTGTAGTATGGCTCACTTTTAAGTTCGAACAGTGATGTAATGGTGGGGTGCTCTCTTACCGGCTGAATGTCGGCGGCAACCGGGGTATCAATCTTTAGAGTATCCGCTTCGGTCTTTCCAACTTTGAGGGTGTCTGCCTCTAAAGCCGTAATCTCTTTGGTTCCTGATTCATCTGCTTTGCCGGTAACTTTTACCGGCAATCCGGCCACCGTCATGAGACTATCTGATTTTAATGTATCTCGTAATGACTGCTTCAGCAAACTCGTGTCAGCCTGTGCCTCTCTCTTAAGTGAATCGGCACTGAGCCTGTACCTGAGCGCATCACCAAGAACAGAGTCGGTGGCAACCGGCAGCATCTCGGGAAGATTGGGTTTTACGGAGTCCGTTTCGATAGGAGAAATTACAGGTACAGACCCTGATTCAGGTATTGCCCCGCGCTTCTCACTGCAATCCCTTATCAGTTCCTGTACTCCTAAAGCGCGGGCTTCTCTCCGACCGGCTGCGTCGCTGAACATCTCATAGGTCTCAATGGCTTCTTCGTACCTGCCTCCCAGATGCAACGCCCGGGCAAGAAAAAATAGTGCGTCACCGGGAATAGTCCTGATCGCCGAAGTACTGGCCAATGCCCTGTCAATCAGACCTACAGCCTCTGCCGGTGAGCGTTTGAGATTCACAAGGCTGACCCCTGCTCCGTAAAGATATAACGGATCGCGGGGGAAACTCTCCAGCAGGATCACATATTGATCATAAGCCTTTTGATATTCTCCCCTGGTAAAAGCCTCAGCTGCCGACTGGCCGGTAACCCTCTGTCCGGTAGTGCTTTCTGAAAACAGGAACATAAATGGCAGAAACAATAAAACAAACCGGTACTTATATATCTTCATCACCATTGACACATCACTCTCCTCCTTAGATTACATTATTGTTTTACTGTATGTTACAAAATTAACACAACCGATTTGATTTTCAACTGTTGTTAATAACAAAATCATTTATGATTTTATATAACAGTTCAAACTTCTTAAATTTACGTCTAACTTTAAAGTCGCAATACAATGACAAAAATAACTGAAGGACAGAAAGCTCCGCTATTCGAAGGAACAGCTCAAGACGGTAAAAAGGTCTCTCTCGACGATTTCAAAGGTAAGAAAGTAGTACTATATTTCTATCCGAAGGATGATACTCCCGGCTGTACAGCAGAAGCTTGTAACCTTCGCGACAATTACTCTGACCTCCTTGAAAAAGGGTTTGCAGTCATTGGTGTCAGTCCCGATACTGAAAAGTCTCATCTGAAGTTCTCAGAAAAATATGAGCTTCCTTTCCCGCTTATTGCCGACCCGGAAAAGAAGATTCTGGAGAAGTATGGCGTGTGGGGAGAAAAAAACATGTACGGTAAAAAAGTATTCGGTGTTATGAGAACGACCTTCGTTATTGATGAGAATGGTGTCGTTGAAAAGATAATTTCTAAAGTAGATACCAAAAACCACTCCACCCAGATTTTAAAAAACTTTGAATAATATAAATACAGCCAATCATAACAAAAATGGAAAAGAAAGAGATCAACAAGGAGAAGCTCAAGGCTCTTGAGATTACACTGGGAAAGATTGAAAAGGACTACGGTCGCGGCACCATTATGAAACTTGGTGATAATCCCATTGAAAACATCCAGACGATATCGACAGGGTCAATCGGATTGGATTCTGCTCTTGGAATTGGTGGTTTTCCGCGAGGCCGGGTAATCGAGATTTACGGACCCGAGGCATCAGGTAAAACGACCCTTGCTATTCATGCCATCGCCGAAGCCCAGAAAAATGGTGGCATTGCAGCGATGATCGATGCTGAACATGCCTTCGACAGGTTCTATGCATCCAAGTTGGGAGTGGATGTGGAAAACCTTCTTATCTCACAGCCTGACAACGGAGAACAGGCTCTTGAAATTGCCGATCATCTCATAAGGTCAGGAGCCATAGATATAATTGTAATTGACTCTGTTGCAGCCCTGACCCCAAAAGCTGAAATAGAAGGGGAAATGGGAGACTCGAAGATGGGTTTGCAGGCAAGACTGATGTCACAGGCTCTAAGGAAACTGACAGCAAATATCGCCAAAACACATACAACCTGCATTTTCATAAACCAGCTACGCGAAAAAATAGGGATAATGTTCGGTAATCCCGAAACCACTACAGGTGGTAACGCCCTGAAGTTTTATGCTTCTGTCAGGATTGACATCAGAAGAACGAATCAGATAAAGGAGGGAGAGGAAGTAATAGGCAGCAGGACCAGGGTTAAGGTTGTAAAGAACAAGCTTGCACCTCCCTTCCGGAAGGCAGACTTTGATATCCTTTATGGTGAAGGGATATCTCAATCAGGTGAAATAGTCGATCTTGGTGTCGATAACAACATTGTTAAGAAGAGTGGTTCATGGTTCAGCTACGGCGAGACCAAGCTTGGACAGGGAAGAGATGCCGTAAAGCAGATACTCCTTGATAATCCTGAACTGTACGATGAGCTTAAAAATAAAGTAATGGAGGCACTGAAAAAATGAGAAAGGAATTATTTGCACCGTTTATACTGACCGTACTGATCATTATCGGGTCATGTGCCCGAAAGGAAAGGAAGACTGATACCATTGTGCCGGAAATAAGCATTGAACTGACCGGTGCAGAGAAGTCCGACGGAGTTATGACCCCTGAAATATTGTGGAAATTCGCCAGGATGGGTTCTCTTATCCTTTCTCCTGACGGCAGAACCGTACTCTACACCCTCACACAGTATGATCTTGCTACCGAAGCAAGTCTGACAAATATCTGGTCAGTTTCTGTCGATGGGGGGGAACCGGTGCAAATAACCAGACAAGGTGCATCATCGCCACAATTTTTCTCTGGCGGAGGAAGGGTAGCATTCGCTAAAGAGGGAAAACTATGGTCGATGAACCCTGATGGCACCAATGCCAGAGAGATTACCGGTCTGGACAACTTCGAGTCATTCAACATCTCGCCGACAGGTGACAGGATATGGTTTACAAGAAGGGTGAAAATCGACCAGACAGCCAACGAAAAACATGATCTGCCAAAAGCAAACGTAAGGATTATCAATGATCTTATGTACAGACATTGGGATAGCTGGCATGATTACTCCTACAGCCATCTCTTCGTTGCATCATTCGACGGTGTAACTGTGTCGGGGGAGAAAGACCTGATGGAGGGTCAGCGTTTTGAATCTCCAACTGCCCCTTATTTTGATGCGGCAGAAATAGCATGGAGCCCTGACGGGAAAAAGATCGCCTTTACCTCCAAACAGCTAACCGGAAGGGAATATGCTGTCAGCACTAACAGCGATATATTCCTTATTGATCTCGGGTCAGACATAGTTATCAACATTACGGAAGGAAATATGGGATATGACAAATACCCTGTTTTCTCACCCGACGGTTCGAAAATTGCATGGATCAGCCAGGAGGAGGAAGGTTATGAGTCTGATCTGGAAAGAATATTTATATATGATATTGCCACCGGCGGCCGTGAGCATGTTTCGGGGGGTTGGGACT